>CAYTMN010000099.1:0-1512 GCA_964438925.1 uncultured Candidatus Peribacteria bacterium | reverse complement strand
TCATATGAATCTGACATATAGTAGATATATGTTCCATCTGTTTTCACTATATCTGACTCGTCAACACCTGCTACTTGAACGTTGGTTCTCGAGTAGTCTCCACCAGCACCTATACTGCTATCCGCAGAAATATTTGCTGACTTTTCAGCTACACCTTCCATAGCTTGAGGTGCCATAACATCATCTACCATAATTCCTCCCCCTCTATAATAGATAGGTGGGTTATTTTTATAGTACTCTTGTACATATTTACTCATAACATCTTCTATATTGTCACAGCTTGAAAACTTTTTGAGTTTAAAGTCTTGTGCTGTTTTTGTAGAAGTACTGGTTAATTCATCAATTACTGATGTGTCTTCTACTGCTGCAAATGTTGATGAGTACATCATCAAGCTCATTGCTAAAAGTAAGAGATATTTTTTCATATGATAGGGTTTAGGAAATAAATCTCTGTCCATCATAACGACGGACCTATAGAAAAAGGGACAAAAGTATTGTACCCTTTTTTTATACAACGTAAAGGATGAAGCAAAAAAATGAATTGAAGATTGTCTTTTTTGCTCTGAAATGAAAGTAGATGCTAAATTCCGTAACGCTCTAAAAATGCGTCAATCTTCATCCCTTCAGGGAGAAAGTCCATAAAGAGTTCCATCGCATCTTGCTCACATCATTTTGAAAGTATTTTGTGATAAAAGTCTCCTGCGACTTTTTCACTGAAAATACCGTGTTTTTCAAACTCTGCAAATACTTGAGCTTCTATAATCTCTGCCCACATATAACTGTAGTACCCTGCTGCATATCCTCCGTCAAAAACATGGTGAAAACTACAATACTGTCTGTACGTTTCGTTTCTTGGAAGCAGTGACATCTTTGCCGTTATCTCACGTATCTTTGCATCCAGACCATCTACAGTTTCAGGAACAGTATCTGAGTGAAGTATCATATCGAGGTATCCAAACTCACTTTGTCTCACGAGCAAAAATCATTTTCCAAACTTTTCTATACGTTTCATCGTATCAAAAATATCTTGTGGAATCCTTTCTCACGTATCTTTGTGGTGAGCAAAAAGGTCAAGAGAGTCTCTCTCGTTACACCAGTTTTCCATGATCTGAGATGGAAGTTCTACAAAGTCCCACTCCACTCCAAATCCTGAAAGTTCTGAGTACCCACTACGAGCAGTTATCTCATGAAGCGCATGTCCAAACTCGTGAAAAATAGTTTCCACATCATAGTGTGTCAAAAGTGTTTTTTCTTCTTCGTTTTTCTGAAAGTTACATACATTGATGATGAGTGGATGTTTGGTAAGCCCCTCTTCTAAGTATTTTCTACTCAAATTATTTGCCCAAGCTCCAGCTCTCTTACCAGTCCTATAAAAAAAGTCTCCAAGATAGTATGCTATGCGATTGCCGTCTTTTTTTACTTCGTACAATCGTACATCTTTGCTATACTTTATACAGTCAACTCCCTGCATCTCCACAAAGTCGAGCCCATAGAGTTTTTTTGCGACACTGA
>CAYTMN010000098.1:0-1530 GCA_964438925.1 uncultured Candidatus Peribacteria bacterium | reverse complement strand
GAAGTTTTTCCTCCAGGTGCTGCCGTAACATCAAGGACAGTCATTCACTCTGTAAGTTCTAAAAACTCAACGGGCATTTGACTTGCGATAGACTGTATATAAATATATCACTCCTTATATATATCCAGATTCCACAAATCTCTTTCAACTCCTGTTTCAAGTATGTAACAGTTTGGAAGAAAATCTTGCTTTGAAAACGATATTTTTTTCTTTAAAAGTGCTGACTCTACTTCTTGTGCTGATGACTTCAAAGTATTGATTCTAAAGCTTACTTTTCTTTTTTCCAAACTAAAAGCTTCATCTACCATAGCCATTTCCTCAGGGGTATATATTTCTTTAAGTCGTGTTTCTAAGAGTGTTGGTAACTTCATAGTATATCAAATTAGTATCTATTTTTGTGCAAAAAAAGCTTCAATAAGTTGTTTGATAAAAGGTATATCTTTTCACTTTTGTTCCGCAAGGTCAACTATCTTTAGTATTTTTTTATACGTATGTAAATATAGCTTTATATTCTTATAAGACAATTTATAATTTGTATACATCAAAACTTCTATCTTATTTTCATAGTGAAACAAAGTAAATTCAACTATTTCTCAAAGTATTTCTTTTCTTATGGTATTTTCTGAGTTGAGAAATGTACTTTTTTCTATAAGTCGCTTTTTATGTGCAAAAAAAAGCGAATAATAAAGCTTCTCATGTATTTCAAACTGAAAAAAGATTTTTCAGTTCTTTATCTCTATCTTTTTTCTTTCTGTAAGCTCTGGAATGATTTCACGATATACATCTTCAAAATGAACTCAAAATTTTGCATAAAATACTCAAAAATCAATAAATGTTCTGTCACGTATCTCCATAATAACATATAGCGTAATCTCGTCATGAAGTTCTATAAAGTTTCCAATATGAACGACATCATCTTCCTCATATTTTGTGAGAGTTTCTCAAAGTATCTTGTAAGTAAGATTTCCATATATATGAGAGCGAGATGTAGGTCAAACAGAAAATAGAGAACCTTCTCAGAAGTCGTTGTAGGAATACTTTATTTTTCATCCATGAGCTCAAATATATACCAACCACACATGGCCATTGGACTTATCTACTGTAAACTGTGTATCAGATCAAAAGTTATTCTTTATAGCCATTATAGCGTCATAATAATCAGAAAAATCACCGACTTTACCAGCATAAAAGTCATCTACATATTTTTCCGTAGGTCATAGCCAATAAATAGTGATACATGTTGGCCTCATTTTTATCACTTCAGTAACTGTATATATAAATTTTTCAACAGTATCATCTTTGAGTCACATAAGTAAATCTACATTGATTGCCGACATTCAAAACTCATGCATATATGCTATATTTTTTTGTATCATAGCCATATTCTGGTATTCTCTATTGGACATTTTAAGCACATTTTGATCAAGAGATTGGACACCCATACTTATTCTATTGACTCAAAACTTTGAGAGTAGCTCTATCTTTTGCCTATTAAAAGAGAGTGGATTTCACTCAAACGTTATCTCCGCT
>CAYTMN010000097.1:0-1622 GCA_964438925.1 uncultured Candidatus Peribacteria bacterium | reverse complement strand
AAATGAGCAGTCTTCTCTCCACAGGATTAAATATCAAAGATAGATGAGCAAAGCCAGACACAGCAACGAGATTTGGAAGACTTGGATTTATTCGGGATACAAAACCTACAGCATTTCTTATTGAGCTTGGATTTATTGATAGTGAGTATGATCGCGCTCAAGTAATAGAGAGAGGAGCATCGACATTTGCAAACCTATTAAAAGAAATCTATGGCTAAATGTATACATTGTCCGCATGACTCATGAATATATGATATATGCAAGAAGTGTAGAGATACGCTAATTTATGATACTCTAAAGCGAGCTTCACGAGGAAAGTATAAATAAGCAAAGAAAAAAAGAAGACATTTTCTATTGACTGAATCTCAGTGACCCACTAGAATGATGTAAATAGAGAGAACATGAAAATATATCTAGGATAGATAGTAAAAAAAGATTGCTTTTTCTAAAAAAAGGATATAATAAATTTATGAATTAAATTCATAAATAACTCAGGTTGGCACTTGAGTTCGCCAACCTCTCAAGTATTGCCTGAGTTATTGACGAAAAGAAGTGTCCTAACCGATACTTCTTTTTTTTATGATCTGAATACCAGAAAGATCCAAATACAAAATATTCCTCGCAATCAAGCAAAGATATAAGAAATTCGGTATAGTATGATTCTCTCGCATGGAGTATGAGCGTTTTGGCGTGTCAGAAAGAAAACTGAAAGCATTCATAAAACAGCTTATAGCTCAAAAGATTTTTATAAAAGTATGAATGGTGAAGTGCAACAGTAACGCATTTAAATGCAATATTTATAAACTCTCACAGGAATTCATAGAGTTTCTCGATAAAGTAAAAGAATTTACAAAGAAAAATATTGAGCATATAAAGTATACACCAGACGATGTCATAGACTATATTTCTACATTTGCAAAGAAAAAATACTGACAATGGAAATTTTCTATAGCCTGAGTATACTATATCGTGGCAGATCGGTGAAAGTGGCGGTGAAAGATTTACGATACGGAAAAAAATCGGATTATTTCACTTATATCAATTCAGAATGCGAGATAAAACAAAATACATAGAGTACATGAACTCTGAGTCCTGGAAAATAAAAAGAGAAGAGGCTTTCTGACATAGATGAAGATTCTGCCAGAAATGCTGAAGTACGGAATATTTGCAAGTGCATCATGGAACATATAATCGGATATTTAAGGAGAAACTGGCTGATTTATTTGTTTTATGTAATCAGTGTCACTTTCGATTACATGAAAAATACGGAAATAAAGATCTCTTGCGAGCGACAAAGTCATATATTAAATGAATCGAACTTGTACCAAGAAAAAAGAAAAAGAGACTCCCTCTTGCTGAGAGAAAAAGAAGACGAGAAGAAAGAAAATTGGAAGAAATCCCAAAGGCAATGGATGCAATAAAAAATGGGGTAAAATTTAAACAATCGTGAGTATCTTCTATAAAGAACTGGAGGATTGCGGTGAAGATGATAAAAGAATCTATATCTTAGTATGGAAAAAAAAGACAAAATCACTCAAAAAATACATGAAATAAAATCCGATCCAGAAAGATGGAAAAACTTGCGAGACTTTGCCACTTCAAAACTCACAGAAGAACAAAAA
>CAYTMN010000096.1:0-1624 GCA_964438925.1 uncultured Candidatus Peribacteria bacterium | reverse complement strand
AGTAAAAAACCAAAAAGACTCAACCATGAAGTACTCACCATTCCTAAAGATTTTGATCTATTTGATGATAATATCTCAAAGATTATCTATAAAAATAAGGTTGCTATCATTGACTATAACACGATGACTTCATTTGTAGTTGAGGATGTAAAGTTTGCGAGATTTGAGGCAAAACTTTTTAGGCTTTTGTTTCGATACCTCAAAAAGAAGTAGCTATCTTTTGAGGTTTTTTGTCCAATGTTCTGGGAGGAGAAGCTCAAGCTTTACTCTCTCATCCTCTCCAACAAATACGATAGTATCCTTATTTTTAGGATTGATTTGAAGAATCATCTCACGACATACTCCACAAGGAGCGAGGATGTCTCCTCCTTCATGAACTGCTATAAGTTTTTTGATTTCACTTTCTCCTTCTTTGAGCATATCAGCTATTGCCGATTGCTCAGCGCAAAAACCTACTGCACATTTTCATTGCAAATTGATACCTGAAAATATTTTGCCACTTCCAGATTCAAGAGCACAGGCAACACTTCCTTCTTCAAAGACATTTTGACGAAGAATCTTCCTCTCTGCAAGTTTGTATGCTATCTTATACAGTGTCGAAAAGTTTGTCATAGTTTTTGTATATATACTACTAGTATATCATACCTTTGCGAAAAAATAAAAAAATCCCTCTTTTGAGGGATATATTGAGTAACATTTGGTGTCAGTGGGCAGAATTGAACTGCCGACCTTAGGGATATGAATCCTACGCTCTAACCAACTGAGCTACACTGACAATAATAATTGAGCCTGTGCATTATATATAGGAGGGTAAAAAGTCAAGACTAACTTTTTTTCTTGAAAGGTTTATACTCACGAATGAACACTTGCTTTATCTCTTCATAGAGTTCATCAAACTCTTTCACGCGCCCTTTTTGCCCCTCAATCATCTTTGTAATAAAGGCAAGATGTTCAGGATAATGCTCTGCATTTGAAGTTTCATACGCATGGAAAAATGCCTCCATCTTGTCTATGCTTTTTGCAACTTTAGCTTCTTGAGTTACTCATGCTTCATACTCTTCCCACAAGTCCATAAGTTCAGATTTTAGAGGTTCTTCTAGGTCTTTGAGAATATGCTTCATTGCTGTTCTTTCATTTTCTTCTTTTACTTTTTTGCTTGAAGGATCGTTATAGACAGAGTTATCATTTGCAGCGTTTATATCGCCGGTTTCTATCTCTGGCATATCATGTACCAAAATAATCTTGAGACAATGGAATGTATCATATTTTATCGATAACTTCCCCTCTACATATAACAACATCATGCACATACGCCATACATGGTCTGGAACTGACTCGTTTCTTGCAAGTCCATAGTCATCCCAATATTTTCCATGCCATCTTTCGACGGTTTTCATCTTTCATAGGATAGTAAAGAAAGATTGCATTGATGTAAAATCTATATTCATAGGGTTTCTTAGAAATATGTAAATATTACTCGAAAGTAAGGGAAGTAAAATACTTTTCACAAAAAAAGCCTAAACTTTTTATGTGTTTAGACTTGTTTTCACGGTTTTATTTGGTTGCGGGGACAGGAATTGAACCTGTGATCTCCAGGTTATGAGCCTGGCGAGATACCACTTCT
>CAYTMN010000095.1:0-1639 GCA_964438925.1 uncultured Candidatus Peribacteria bacterium | reverse complement strand
TAATTGATGAAGTTTTTTGGAAGGATATTTTCTGTAAGAAATCAATGAACTCAAAAAGCCCCAGCTTCACTATGCATATAGTTTGAGTCTGTATCATAATACCCAAGATTTCCTCAGGGAAGAGGGAGTCCTTGAGTGTTTTCCTTAAATTGAGTAAAGGAGTTTTTGAGAGTAATGATATCAGCAGAGATTCTCGTATTTTCAGTATTTTCTTTATAAGTAGAGCTAATACTTACTCAGATAACTGCTAGAAGGAGTAAGATACTCACTACAATAATAAGCTCTATAAATGAAAATCATTTTTTACTCATATACGTGAAGTTATGGATTAATAATATAATTATTTTTAATAGCCCTTTCGTAGGTAGAGAATTTTTGCAGATTCTCAAACAAATTCAAATATATCAGAAGCAGGTCTTTTTTCTAAATCATCAGTACCTATTATTTCTATTTCCTCATTTTTTTCAAAGGGAATATCCTTGAGTAAATAAGTTTCTTGGGTATTACTCACGTTTGCTGACGTTAAAAATATAGGTCATATTTTCCTCAAAAGCGCTATTTGTAGAGGTAGATTGGCTACTCTAAAAGCAGTTTTTCTATAAAGTTTTTTGTTAGGAATTTCATCTAAGATAAAGTCTCTTTTTGTGTTTAAAAGCACAGTAAAAGGAGAAGGATATCTTTTGAGAAAGTCCAATTGTAGTTGGTTGATGTAGGTATGTTTTTTGAGATACTCATAGTCCTCTACCATAATAGCAAGAGGTTTGTCTAAAGTCCTACGTTTAAGAGTATATATTTTTTTATACTCTTTTATGCTTCATATAGGGCATGCGATTCAGAAACAAGTATCAGTAGGAATAATATACATCATTTGAAGGCGGATTATATCTCTCTATTGTAGAAAAAAGCGCAAGAAAGCAAACTTGTCGTACAGGTATTTTTTTGACTACGTACATATATATGTTATAATAAAGTAGAATATATTGTTTCTAAAGAAAATGCTATCAGTAGGTAAAAGTATTTGAGCACAAACAGTCGAGAGGTTTATACTTGATATTTGCCCTAGTAGATGAGCAGATGAAGAAAAACTAGTTCAGTTTATTAAGCTATATGTTTCCCAAAAAAATGAAGTGTGAGCTAAGTGGAATCTTTTGGAAGATGATGCTAGGAATATAGCTATTCATATACCAGCGAAACAACAAAGGTTCTCTCAACTTCCTCCAGTATTACTTCAAGCACATCTAGATATGGTGCAATCCTCTTCTCAGGTCCAAGATGGGGAAGATATGTATGACTACTCAAAGTGAATTTTTCCAGAAGAAACTCCAGATGGTGAGTGGATCCAGTCAGTTTGAAAAACTACTACACTCTGAGCTGATTGTGGAATAGGTATTGCAGGAGCTTTACAATTAGCAGAAATAGAAAACAGACCACCTCTGGTTATTATTCTCACAAGAGATGAAGAAGGAGATATGACATGAGCATTTAAAATAAATCCTGAAAAACTTGGTATATGAAGTGGTGACATACAGTACCTCGTAAATCTAGATAATAATTATGAAGACCAGATTCTTATAGGATCATGAGGAGGATTGAGTATGAAAATGGATGGACACTATGAAGTAGAAAGTCCAACATTTCC
>CAYTMN010000094.1:273-1722 GCA_964438925.1 uncultured Candidatus Peribacteria bacterium | reverse complement strand
GTTCAAAAAAATGCTCGCTTTGTTACCGACTTTCAAAAACTTGTTCGTGGGCAACGCTATAGTTTTGTTTTCCACTGAGTTCCTATTGATCTCGAGCTACAAACATTTAGCTTATTTACGATAAACTGACAAGAAATACAAAAAGAAGACTTTCCTCAAAAGCTCCATGAGCTTGTCTTGAGAAATGTGCTATGACTCGATACTCCTTTCCTCTCGTGGCCTATAGATGTTCCAAAAAGTTTTACCCCACCGACTCAACTCAAGTGATTTTTCTCAATGAAAAATACTGGGAGAATACGAATATATTGCAATGAAGAAAGAAACTTATGGATGGTAGAACTCTCAGAAAAAATCACAGAAAATATGCAGCAAAGAGAAATGTCTTTTAGTGAGTTTATGAAGAAAGCTCAAATGCAATAAGTTTGAAAATACATCATTTTTCAGTATAATACCATAACGGGGCTAATAATAGATTCTTGTAACTTCCACAATCAATATCAAGCAAAAACAACTGCAAACAGATTTGCAAAGGGTCTTGCTGCTTTTAAACAAGCTGTAACTGCTCCTACTTTAGCTATCGCTTAAGTGAAACAGTAGCCTCCACTTGTGGATGAGTGCGTAAAGCCTGCTACGATATCTACTGGTCCTTTACTTGAGAGAGCCTATAGATTACCAATTCAAGTCTTGAGAGTTCGGTTGTAAAGTTTCCTTGGACTCGAGAGTACTAACAGAAAATTTTCTCTTACACGTTTTTGTTTATCCTTTATTTGTAAGAGTACCAGGATAAAATATGATAGTAGAAATGCATGGAGACATCTGAGGACATGGGTGCAAATCCCATTAGCTCCACCAAATGCAATATAAAAAACTCAAGTCTTAGGCTTGAGTTTTTTTTGTTTCATCGAGATACGTTCCCCATCTCACATAGTGGCACGTATATCCAAACGGGTTGTGTTTGAGATAGTCTTGGTGGTTTGGTTCCGCTCTATAAAATACGTCATATTTCTCAAGCGTTGTCACTACAGGTGTTGGCCAACGACCTGACTGATTTACGATAGTTATCATCGCCTCAGATTGAAGTTTCTCATCTTCGTTTTGGTAAAATATAGCAGAACGATAGGAAGTGCCTCTGTCATTTCCCTGTTGGTTTACCGTTGTTGGGTTATGTATACGAAAGAAAAAGTCCAGTACTCCTTGGTAGCTTATCACATCTACGTTGTAGGTTATCTCGAGCGCTTCTGCGTGACCGTCATGGTTTTGATACGTTGGATCTACTACATTTCCGCCAGTATATCCGACTTCAGTATCGACGATTCCCTGCTCTTTACGGAAAAGGTCCTCCATTCCCCAGAAGCATCCCCCTGCGAGGTAGGCTTTTTTTAGATTTTGTGTCATAGTGTTGAAGTTATGGTTTATAGGGAATTAAGTGATGATATTCTTATTATGAAT
>CAYTMN010000094.1:0-263 GCA_964438925.1 uncultured Candidatus Peribacteria bacterium | reverse complement strand
CACATGGTCTTTCATTTGTTCAAATTTTTAGTCATCCACCTTTAGTATGTATATCTACTTCAGTAGGTATAGGAGCGACATAATGAAAAGGTTTTTCACCTAAATCAGTCCTTCAGAGTTCACTCATTCATTGTCCACATTGATTAACACCACTCCAAACTGTTATAAATCAAGTATTTATTTTTGAAAAAACGATAATTCATAGAAATACAAACAATACACCTATTACAATGAACGCATACATAGATATTTTTGCGAGTGTC
>CAYTMN010000093.1:0-1772 GCA_964438925.1 uncultured Candidatus Peribacteria bacterium | reverse complement strand
TCTTCTGCATTTTCCCCATGTCTACAGTTTGTTCCTCCCTTTTCACCATCCTCAGCTTCAAGAACCTTTTTATTACGAAAATCAGAAAGGGTGTTGAGTGACTCATACCTCCATCACCTCCCCAAGGACCTCATTTTGGTATGTACTTTTCTCTTCTCCAGGTAACAATTCCGTTCCCTCACTTTCAGGCAATAACTTTTATCTTGACCTCATCAATGAACATAATTTTTAGTTAGATTTCGAGTGTATTGTAGACAAAAAAGTGATTTGGGCAAAACATAGTGTTATATTTGTACTCTCTCACAAAACTTTGCAAACTCGTATGAAACAACTTGTGAGTCTATATGAGCATTTGAAAATCCTAAATCTCCATGCTTTTCATCTGGTTTCCCTATCTGATGACAGTCACTTCAAAAGGTAATTTGTACTTCAGGAAATCTATCTTTGAGAGAAAGAACTGCCTCAACCCACTTTTTTGTTGCTCGTGTATTTATTTCTACTCCGTTGATTCAGAGTTCTTTATACTGTGGAAATATTTCTAAAAATCCTGTAATCCCTTCTCGAGAAAAACTAAAGTTTGGATGCGCGATAGACAATATAGCGTCCTGAGAGGCTCGTATCTGTCCAAGTACTTCTACTTCTGGTTCGTAGTCATCTACTTCTACCGCATATGTCCCATACAGTTCTCACTTTCTTTTGAGACATCGAGTATAAAACTGTGTATGTACTTTTCCTCCTCCAGTACATCAAAGCTCTCAAAGTAGTATGAGATTTTCTTGTTTAGACGCAACGTATCTTGCTATATCATATTTTGAGAGTCCATCATCTTGTCTGCCCATATCTTTGAGTTGTGTATAAAACTCTTCTACGTCTATGAAAAATCAAAGCTTTTGAAGATGTAAAAGTTGTAGAGCAATGAGATCTTTTTTTGATCTTCTCGTGTTGCTGATGATATCTTGTATCTGTGTTGAAGTTCCTTGAGAGTAGTAAGTTAGGTGTAAGCTTTTTCCATCATTGTATGAATTTTGAGATGATATTTCAACGGATGGCACTGTAGCAATTCAGGCGCTTTGTATAAGTGGTATAAGGCTATCACTCGCTATATCATGGTCGGTAATACAAAGAAACTCTATCCCTTTTTGAGAAGCTCCTTCAACAAGCTGAGTTGGGATACTTGTTCCATCAGAGAGAGTAGTATGGGTGTGCATATCTATTTTTTTCATATAGCGTATGTTAAAAAATAAAACATCTCCACTATAACAACTCTTTTAAAGACTTTGGAAAAATCTCCTATATTTGTAAATATATTATTTTATAAAAATATTTTTTTGTTTTTAGAAAAAGATTTTATACTGTAATAAATTTCGTAATATATTATTACACTTTATGCAAGAACAAAAAATACTTGAGAAAATATGACTTTCCTCAGTTGAAGCACAACTCTATATGGCACTTCTTAAAAACTGACATCTTTCTATCAGTGAACTTGCAGAAATAACTTCCATCAATAGACCGAGAATCTATGCAACTCTTCCGCATCTCTTAGAGCTTTGACTTCTCAGTCAGGTTGTACGCTGAAAAAGAAAACTTTATACTGCAGAGTCCCCTGAAAATCTGGAAATACTTTTTGAGAAAACAAAAAATGATTTTAGTGAAGCATTACTACATCTAAAAAGCTCATATCAAAAGGAAAAACATAAGCCTATTCTCAAATCCATTGAGTGAGAAAATTTTAACAGAATTATTTTTGAAGATGTGGTAAATAGCCTCGA
>CAYTMN010000092.1:0-1786 GCA_964438925.1 uncultured Candidatus Peribacteria bacterium | reverse complement strand
ACACAAGGTACAGGTTTTTCTTCTGCTGCAAAGCCAAAACTTCCGATAAAATGAAAGAAGGAATTTTGAGAGTATGACCAAGACTGAGGGAAAAAAAGTAAACTTACTCCCCTCAAACAAAAGTATAAAAAGGTAGATTTCTTTTGAGAAGAAGATGACTCTTTTACACGCTCACACAAAGTAAATAAAAAAAGAGAAGAAAAAAAGATAGAAGATATTAAGCAAAATCTTACATCTCGTGAAGGTCAAACAGTTGTTGTACCTGAAGTACTTACTCTTAAGGAACTTTCAGAGAAGATAGGAGTCCCTCTCGCTCAACTTATTGCCGAGTTTATGAAAAATGGGATGATGCTTGTTCCTAGAGCTCCAGTTGTAAGCATTATGGGGCACGTTGATCATGGAAAAACTTCATTGTTAGATTATATCAGAAAAGCAAAAGTAGCTTCTGGAGAAGCAGGATGAATTACTCAAAGTATTGGAGCATATCAAGCTGAGTACAATGGAAAGAAAGTTACATTTCTTGATACTCCATGACACGAAGCGTTTACTATCATGAGAGCTAGAGGTGCAAAATCTACAGATATTGCTATTCTCGTAGTAGCTGCTGATGAGTGAGTAAAACCTCAAACTATTGAAAGTATAAACCATGCAAAAGAGGCTGGAGTTTCGGTGATAGTTGCTATGAATAAAATGGATAAAGAAGGTGCAAATCCAGAAATGGTAAAATCACAACTTTCAGAGCGCTGACTTATTCCAGAAGATTGGGGAGGAGATACTCCTATGATACCTGTTTCTGCGAGAACTTGATTTGGAGTAAATGAGCTTTTGGAAGTCATACTTCTTATAGCCGAGATGAAGAACTTAAAGGCAAACCCAAATAGAGCTTGAGTAGCTACAGTACTAGAATCACATCTTGATACAATACTTTGACCTATTGCTACCGTACTTATGAACACTGGTACGATACACCTTTGAGACAATGTTGTATGTAATGATGCATATGGAAAAATAAAGGTTCTCAAAGATCATCTTCAAACTTCGGTAAAATTTGTTTGACCTGGAGATCCAGCACTTGTAATAGGACTTGATAAAGTAGTAGAAGGAGGAGATGTACTACAAGTAGTATCAAGTATTGATATCGCAAGACAAAAAGCACTTGAGTTTAAAGATATAATCTCTCAAAACAAGAAAGCTTCTGGTTCGTCTCTTGATATTATTATGTCAAAAATTCGCTCAGGAAACCTCAAACAACTAAAAATCGTTGTAAAAGCTGATACCAATGGAAGTCTTGAGGCTATCAAATGAGCGCTTCAAAAGCTTTCAACAGAAGAAACGCAAGTTTCTCTTATCCATACATGAGTAGGAAATATTACTGAGAGTGATGTTCTTATGTGTCAATGAAGCGAGGCAATTCTTATAGGATTTAGAGTAGCGCTTATATCAAATGTTAAAAAGATTATTGAAGAAAGTGGGGTAGAGTTTATTTCAAGTGAGGTTATCTACCATATCATAGATAGAGTAGAAAAAATGATAAAGTGAATGCTTGACCCTAAAGAGGTTGTCACAGAGCTTGGAAAAGCAACTGTGGGAGGAATTTTCTATACTTCAAAAGAATTTACTATCGTTGGTCTAAAGATAAAAGATACTTCAATCATTGAAAAGAAAGCAAAAATCAGAGTTATTCGTGATGAGAGAATCATAGGAAATGGGGTAGTTGAAAGTTTGAAAGAATGAGTAGAAGAGGTAAATAAGTATGAATGACCAGGTGAATGTGGTATAAAGTTTG
>CAYTMN010000091.1:1405-1795 GCA_964438925.1 uncultured Candidatus Peribacteria bacterium | reverse complement strand
GTTGAGGGATCGTTTTTGTAAAAATAATGAATGAATGCAAGATAAAATGGTACTTTCTTAGATGTACAAGGGTTTTTATATTTTTCCTCTGTCCAGAGCTTTGAGAGGTTATTTTCCTCCTTTATAAGCTGTATTTTCTTTTCATCGCAAAAATTTTTAATACCTTTTTCTCCTATCTTTTGGGCCTCTTCAATATACATATTTTGTTGCTCATCTGACAGTTTTTCGTATCTAAAATTGTAGCTTGGAAGAAGTATTTCACCTACAACATATGGTCACTCAAAATATGGATTAAGTTCTGTAATGAGATCAAGCATCTTAAAAAGGTACTTTTTATACTCAGCACTTATCGCGTTACCTCAAATATATTGTATAGCTTCCAACCGATAT
>CAYTMN010000091.1:0-1395 GCA_964438925.1 uncultured Candidatus Peribacteria bacterium | reverse complement strand
ATCGAGGGGAAAAACATTTATTTTTAAAAGTGATTTTCCAATAAAATAAAAACGTAGTAATAGAACTTGATTATTATCTAATGTAATATTTATTTTTTTCAAACTGGTAATTCCATCTGACATTGTATAGCTTTCAGCTTTAACATTTTTAAATCAAAAACTTGTTCCCTTTGCAAAACTTGGTTCAGGCAACATTTCTGGGTGTCTTACGATTTTTTCGCGTATGACTTTTTTTGTCTTGTAATTTTCGTTATTGATGTAGAAGAAACACCCTAGAGCACCAATAATACAAAGACTGATACAGCTTGTTTTAAGAAATCTCAATTTCATATGTACTGATTTAAATATCACTTCATTCAAGATCTATCGACATTTTCTCATCTTTTTTGCAGATGTGAAGCCTTCTTTCAGGTCCTTCTCAAAGACTTTTTGTATAGATCTTTGTATTTCATAACTCAGCGACGTATGCGTGAACTTTTTTTCTATCGTATGAAGAAAGAAAAGGCAGTCTAAAGTCTTTTCCCGTTTTTTCTACGAGATCTATTTTAGATTTCACATACAAAAGGAGTTTTTCTTCTTTTGCTTGGAGGTAATCATTTATCTCAATGTGTAAAATTATGTTTCTCCCTACGAGATGATTTATCATCGACTTCAAAAGACTTTTTAGGTCCTCAAGATTGCGTCACTTTGGTCAGATAATGATCCCAGAGTCACTGGATTGTACTTTTACAAAATAGATGTCTTCCGCCTCTTTTTCTACCTTAATTTCCGATATTTGTAGCTGTAACTTTTCAAAAAACTCAGACACGAGTTTCTGTATATTTTCAGTTTCCACGGTTCTCAAGTAATGTTGTAAAATCTAGTAAGAAGATATTAATTTTTCTGCTTTTTACAAGTTTTATTTCTAATACACTACTCTTGCTTAATTCTTTTGACAAAATACGAAAAAAACTTATAGTCCCTGCAAATTATTTTCTTTTTTTAGATACACACAAATGGATAAAAATAAAAATCTTGTTGATGATTACTATTCACACATTTGAAGCTCAAGCGATGCTTCTTCTGACAATGGTGAAGAAAAGAAAAAAATAAAGCTAAAATCAAAAAAGGCTCAAGTTGAAGAAAAAGAGGAGCAAGGGGTATCTGTTGAAGTGAAAACTCCTGAGGTAAAACAGAAAAAGATTATTAAAAAAGTAGTTCAGATCCCTGTTGTTCCTGTTGTTGAAGTGAAAAAGAAGGAAGATGAACTTGAAGATGAAGAAGTGGTTCAAGGTGATATTTCAGAAGATGAAAAGCCTGTAGACACTCCTCCGGCAGTAGTAAAATTTCAATCATCATTTAAGCTTGTTGAGAAAAAAGATTTACCTGCAAAGTCATCACAAATCTCAAGCGCTG
>CAYTMN010000090.1:0-1808 GCA_964438925.1 uncultured Candidatus Peribacteria bacterium | reverse complement strand
GTTGCTTTTTTGCCAGCGAGAGAGAAGTTGGAATACTCTGTAAGGAGGTGAGAACCATCAAGAGAAGTACCACTTCATGTTGTAGTTGTGTTCGTTGGTGTACAGCTTACTAGGAGGAGTAAGAGGATGGGGAGGATTTTTTTCATTATCTTAGATTATGAATTAATTTTTCAAATAGCACAACTTACATAGCTTATCCCTTTTTTCAAGAGACTTTTTGCCGCTTCAGAGTTTGCGAGGGGGTATCCGAGAGTTGCTAATTTCTCCGCTACGAGTTTCTCATCTCAGTCAAACTCCACAGTTTGAGAGGGGATATCGATAGTGATGTTTGAAGCCCCGAGAGATTGTAGGGATTTGGTGATAGTGTTTGCACAACCACCGCATTTGATGTTTACGACTTGGAGCTTTGGCATAGGGTTTTGGTTATGGAAGTATTATAGTGATTTTGTGGTTTTTGTGAATTGTTATAGTTCTCTTACTTTTTGAAACCAAAAAGTAACAAAAAGTTTTTAAGAGGACAAGGGGTTGCTTTTGAGAATAGCAAATTTTATCTCTCGTTTCATGGCAAACCCGCTTCAGAAGAAAGCAGCTGAAGCACTCATACGGAGAAATAATGACTCCCAATCTCCTATTCGTCGATTGTCGTCTATTATTTCTAGCCTCTTCGCCTTAAAAATCCCATTTATACACATCGAAAATATTTTTATGTGGCGTGTCATACTGAGTTATCGAAGGGAATCGAAGAATCCCTTGAATATTGTTCTTCTGTAATCTAAAGTATAGGAGATTTCAGTTTTTTTCTCTTTTACATCTCCATATTTTCCATAGGTGGCATATTATCTTGAGTATTCACGTATCATAGAACCGTAGGGTTTACCATTCCAAATATCATTGCGATATGTGCAAATACAAGAAATATTCCTACAAATATTGCGTGAATCTTTAAGGATTCTCGAGAGTTCTTTGATTTTCCTAGAAGTCAAAGATCTACAAGAGCAATTCCAACAAGTGGAATAACTCCAAGAAGATAAAATCAAACAGCAATAACATCTCAAATACCTCGCCATTGTCATGAAGTAGTCAAAGGAATTACTGCATTGAATAAGAGATATATAAATACTCCTATAAAATATACTCCTCCAAGGATACCTGCTACTTTGCTTAAGAGACCAATTTTTCATTCTTTTTTTCCAGTGTACAGGATATATAATTCCGTAATAGCTACTGTTTCCGCAAGTATAACAGGTATAGCCATAAAGAGTATAAGATTCCAAGGTTGGTTAGTTGCCAAAAGTTCCATATAGTGTGTCATATTCATAGTAGAAAATTATTAAATTAAAATTAAAAATATAAAAAAAGGAAAATACTCTTACTTTAGCTCTAAAGTTTTCTTTTTTTCTTCAAATTCTTTATCATCTATCTCTCCTTTTGCATATCTCTCTTTGAGAATATCAAGAGCAGAAATTTCACTTTGGACATCTTTACTATTTTTGGAAATGATAGATGTAATAATGTAATATATGATAGCAATTATCAATATCCGGAATATAATCATAAAAAATCAGCCAAATGGTATAAATCAATTCATCATATAATGTATTTTAGAAAATAAAATATAATAAATCATTTTTTTACTCCTCCTTCACACTGAAGTGTAACATCATACCTGCGTGGAGATGTTCTGCGATGTGACAGTGTGCCATCCACTCTCCTGGGTTACTCATATCTACGAGGATATCTACATATTCTCAGGTTTTTACGAGAACGGTATCTTTCCAGACGAGATTATTAGACTTTTTTCCATTTTC
>CAYTMN010000089.1:0-1854 GCA_964438925.1 uncultured Candidatus Peribacteria bacterium | reverse complement strand
AGCTCCGAGATACTATTGAAAAAACCAAAGATGTCAAAAGATTTTTTAGAAAAAATGCAAAAATATTATTGGGGGTTTTTGGAAGAAATTGTAGAGTACAGAAAAAGTTACGTAACTATTTACATACAAAGAATTTAAAATCTTGTACTTTTTCTTTCTTTCCTACCTCAAGTGTAATCTCCTGATTGATATAGGGAGGGATATCTGGTGTTACTATATATTCTCCATACGGGAGATCAGTTGTATACTTTCCATTTTTTGAAAATGCAAACAAAGAGGAATATTTCACTTTTCTCATTCATACATCAAGCTGCTCCTCATATGATTCTTTGACCGTATTCGAAAGTCTCAGCATATCTAACTTTTTGACTAAGTCTGTAACATCTTTTTTCTTCATAAAGATTATCTTTCATGAAAAAGGATATACTCCTCTTTTTACATTTGGAGAACAAGAACCTGATCATACATATGCTTCTCAAAATACATGCATACTTGGCTCTGATACTTTTGAGATACTCTCTGAATTGTCCTCGTTTTCACCCCTATAAAAAAACTTTCACACAATTATAAAACATGAAATACTGAAAATTCCTATTAGAATAGGAAAAAGATATTTTTTCTTCCTCATACGTTTTTCTTGCGTTTTTAAAAACTGCCTTTATCATATCGTTACACATTATTATTTCAAACTAAGAATGCAAAAGAAACTAGACGCTCTAAAAAAAGATTTTGTAAATGAGCTTTGACTCTGTCAAACTTTGGACCAACTAGATACTATTTTTCAAAAGTATCTTTGAAAAAATGGAAGCCTGAAGGATATACTAAAATGAATAAAAGACCTCTCTGATGAAGAGAAAAAGACTGTCTGAGTAAGTGCAAATGAGTTAAAATCATTTCTTGAAAACGAACTACAAGAGAAAAAAGAAACTGTGAGAAAAATGTCATATGCTCAAAAAGAAGCAGAAGAAGAAATAGATGTAACACTTCAATTCCCTGTAAAAGAGAAGTGACATATTCATCCTATTTCTCATATTATTCAACTTATAGAAGAAACTTTTACTTGACTTGGATTTAAGATAGAAGATGGCCCACAAATCGAAACTGAAGAATTTAATTTTGATAAACTTAATATTCCAGATAATCATCCAGCAAGGGATGTTTGGGACACTTTTTGGTTACATGATAGTATAAACAGTGGAAAAGCTCCTTGAAGTAAGTTGTTACTCAGAACCCATACTTCTCCGGTACAAGCAAGAACCATGCTAAAATGAGAACTCCCAATAAAAGTAATCACTACAGGAAGAGTTTATAGATATGAACAGGAAGATGCGCGCCACACATGTAATTTTTATCAATTTGAGTGACTTGTCATAGGTAAGTGAGTAACTTTTTGAGACCTTAAATGGACACTAGAAACTGCTATGAAAAAGTTTTTTGGAGAAGATACTCTCACTCGCTTACGTCCATCGATTTTTCCTTTTACAGAACCTAGTGCTGAGGTAGATGTTACCTGCCAGATATGTAAGTGAAAAGGTACTTGATGTAGAATGTGCTCTGGAACTGGTTGGGTGGAACTCTTATGAGCTTGAATGGTACACCCAAAAGTTTTAGAATACTGCGGAATTGATCCTGAGGTTTATAGTGGTTTTGCTTTTGGAATGTGAATAGATAGGATTGCAGCTCAAAGATTTTGAGTTTCAAGTTCCCGTATGTTTTACCAAAATAAACTCAAGCTTAACGAGCAATTTTACTAATATTTTCTCCCTCTTCAGTCTTGTTTTTCTAGGTCCATTGAGTAGATTTACGAGAGGTAAAAAATGAAATTTGGCAAGTTTTTTGGAAAAAAATTTTTGC
>CAYTMN010000088.1:1315-1869 GCA_964438925.1 uncultured Candidatus Peribacteria bacterium | reverse complement strand
GAAACAACCTTGGCAGATGATAAAAACGGATGAAGAAGCAACTCGTGAAGTGCTCTATACTTTGGCTGAGGGACTCAGACAGGTAGGACTTGCACTCTATCCATTTTTTCCAGAGAAGATGAGCGAGATGTTTCTTAAACTTGGTCTCAAAGAGTATACACAACAACTCGAAGCTGGAAAACTTCCAGACTTACTTGATAGAGATGAAAGTTTTTATATTAAAGAAAAAGGAGATGCTTTATTTCAACGAATAGAAATCGTTTAAAAATATATTAAAATAAGTTAAATAGTAATTGTCAAAACATATTTTGACAATTACTATTTTTTAAATAGACTCTCTTTTATCACACGGACAAATGTCTTGAGGTATTTCCGTATGGTAGCTTTTGAGGCTTTTCCGAGGTGATCCCAGTTGCAAGCTGGGTTAGAAAATTTGCACCTGTACCCTGCCTGTAACTGTCAGAAGAGGAATGCTCATCGAGCAATCAAGCTCCTAGAAAAGGAGGAAAAGAGGATGTATTCCTCTTCTGACACTCTTTTTCAAAAGTCTCCCT
>CAYTMN010000088.1:0-1305 GCA_964438925.1 uncultured Candidatus Peribacteria bacterium | reverse complement strand
TACTTTTTAGTACATGCTTAAGAAAAATCCACAGAAAAAGCCCCCAAACAAGAGGGGCTTTCTGCTTTTCTAATTATCTATTATATAAAAAAAACTCCTACATCTTAGGAGTTTTTTCGTATATCATTTTTTTACTCAAATAAAGTTGATCTTCAATAAGTTTTCTATTTTTAGCTATCAAATCTCCGATAATTCCGAGAGCAAAAAACACAGTTGCTATCATAAGAAATACTCAAGAAAGCAGAAGCGATTGTATATGCCCCGTTGGTACAGAAAGTGTCAAATAGAAGTAAAAAAAACGAATAAGTCAGAGGCTTCCAAGGATAAAAAATATGCTTGCGAAACTTAAAAACATACGAAGAGGATGGTACATACCATATACTCGCATAAGGATAGAAAAAGTTTTATACATATGTTGCCACATATTTTTGAAGAGTCGACTTGGTCTAGTAGGCTTGTTTGTGATGATTGGAATAGAAGTAACATAGAGTCATTTACTTCATGCCTGCACCAAAGTATCAACGGCATAGCTAAACTCAGAAGTGACGTTAAGTTGCAAAAGAGCTTCTCGACTGTAGGCTCGAAAACCACTTACGGAATCGGGAACCTGAGTACCAGAAAGGAGTCGTACGAGAAAACTTCCAAGCCATTGAAAAAATTTCTTCAGAGGAGAAAAGTGTGAAATATTTTTGGTCTGCCTATCTCCCATCACGATATGTGACTGCGTATCTCGCATTTTCCGAATTAAGTCGGGAATATATTTTCCTGGATATTGATTATCTCCATCAGTATTTATAAGGATATCAGCTCACTGCTGGAGAGCTTTCTCCATTCCAGAACGAAAAGCATTCCCAAGCCCACGATTATTTCCATGGACAACGATATGATGAACTCAAAAATTTCGTGCAACTTCGAGTGTTGTATCAGAACTCCCATCATCAATAATCATTGTTTCAAGTATGTCTACTCCATCTATAGATTTTGGAATTTCCTCTAAAACATTACGAAGCGTTTTTTCTTCGTTATAGCAAGGAATTTGTACAATGACTTTCATAGTATTTTTTTTATGTGTAGGGAATGAATATTTTCATTTCATTTTTTATATTATTATAGGTACTTTTTTAAATATTTCCATATAAAATAATGACAAGTACTCATACAAACATCACACAAGAAGCAATAAATTTGTGAAGTATATTTTTTTCATGAAAAATACGTGCTCAAAGGAGTACTGATATCATCCCACTGGTTCGTTTTAGGGCAATAACATAGATGACAAGCGTATATTTGAGTGCAAACATCTGT
>CAYTMN010000087.1:0-1889 GCA_964438925.1 uncultured Candidatus Peribacteria bacterium | reverse complement strand
AAAACCCTGAACTACACGCAAAGATATACGCGTATTCAAGTTTGATAATACTTGTCCTTATACTTGTGAGTAACTTTTGATGAATGAGTATTTTCCCTACCTGAACTATTGCCCAGTATTGGGGAGATTTTTTTCTAAAGTTTTTTCTCAGGTATATCTAGAAATTATTTTTTTACTACAAGCTTGTAGTTTTTCTTTCACTTTCTTAAAAGTAAAAATTTTCCATCTATAAAATCTCAAGAAAAATCATACTTTCCATCTTCTATTTTTTTCTCGTTAATATACATCCCTCCTCAAGTGAGTGTCTGACGAGCTGTTGAGTTGGTTTGTTCTAGTCATGATTGCACAAAAAGTTCAAAGAGATTTTGTCATAAGTATTCAAGACCTCATATCTCAGCAAAAAATATTTCTAACTCATTAGACTCCAAAGTTTTCAATGTCTCTAGTTTATCTGCTTCTCAAAAAAGAAACTCAGATATCTTTTCGCAGAGTTTTGCATCATCTTCATTGTGAATAATTTTTACCACTTCATATGCCAATCTTTTTTGTCCAAATCTCGCTTCTGGAGACTGTATATGTTCTGCTAGTATCTTTTGAATATCTGGGACATCAAGTATCGTAAGAATCTTGAGAAATCTTTCTACATCAGCATCAAGCGTATTGATAAAATACTGATATATCTTATATGGGCTTGTTTTTTTTCTATCTAAAAAGAGTGCATTTCCTTCTGACTTTCCAAATTTTTTTCCACTACTATCGACCATGAGTGGCCAAGTAAATACATAAGTATCTTTTTCTGTTTTTTTCTTGATGAGCTCTATTCCTGTAACGAGATTTCCCCATTGGTCTTGTCCTCCTACTTGAAGAGTCACACCTTCATCTTTATTGAGACAGTAAAAATCAAATCACTGTAAAAGCATATATGAGAACTCAGTATAGCTAATAGACTTATCAGGATCTTCTATACGCTTTTTTACTGTATCTTTATTCATCATTTGATTAACCGTATGATATTTCCCCACCTCACGTAAAAAATCAAGATACGAGACTCATTTATAAAAATCATAGTTATTTACAATTTTGAAATTGAGCTTTTTCCCAGTAGTTTTTTCAAGTCCTGTAAGAATAGTTGTAAATTGATTTCCTATACATTTTTCATTGTGTCTCAAAGTTTCCTCAGTAAGAAAACTTCTTTCAGCATCTTTTCAACCTGGGTCTCCTATCATACCAGTAGCTCATCAAATGAGAGCATAATAGGTATTTCCTTTAAGCATAAGTTGTACTGCACACATAAACCCAATATAGTTCCCTAAATGAAGTGAATCTGCAGTTGGATCAAAACCACAATAGAATCCGACATTTCATTGTTCTAATTTTTTAAATATTTCTGGATTGGAAAATTGATACAGAAATCCTCTATCTTGCAATTCTTGTTGTAAACTCATATAAAAAAATATTGAAGTTATAATTAGTCGTGTATACTCTATAGAGAAAGAAAGAAAAATCAAAAAAAGTAATCGTTAAATACACCTATATGAAGCTCTATTCTCGTACAAAGTATGATTCAAAAGCTCAGAGAGAAAGTACTATTTGTCCTTTTTGTGAGGAAAATCTGGATATACAATATCTCGTTTGGACATGAACATTTTTAAAAATTATTCACAACAAATATCCATTTTGTGGGAAACAAGATCACTTTTTAGTTATACCAAAAAGACATATTACTCTTACTTCTCAGATGACAGGAGAAGAATTTGAAGAACTTAAAGAAGTCGAAAAATGGATGAAAGATACATATGAAACAAAAAGTTTTTTCTCATTTATTCGAGAACAGAGTCCAGAAAAAAGTGTCGCGCATCTACACTATCATTTTTGTTCTTGAGATATTT
>CAYTMN010000086.1:0-1914 GCA_964438925.1 uncultured Candidatus Peribacteria bacterium | reverse complement strand
TCTTTAGTTTTATCAAGCAACATAGTTGTGATGTTGCAACTCAATAATATTGAATTACTGTCTTTATCTATTCCTCAGAAAAAAATACTTTTCTCTTTACTACACTCTCTGAGTGTGCAATTTCCATTTTTAAATATTCAATTTTCCGACTATATTGTTAATACCCATTTTGATGGAGTGTTCAAAGATGATTTTTTTTCCTATGAGGTTTCTAAAAAATGTGTGTATATAGATGATACAGCTATTGATTACACTCTTGATAAAAATTTTTTAAGTGACGAGGATATTTATATAGAGCATGTTGATATTTTTGAAGATGCCATTTCTATCCATAACTTGCATTGTAAGAAACTTTTGATGAATAATTTTGGGAGTATTTATGATACGAGTGTTACAATAAATAAAAATATTAGAAAATTTTATGATCATATATATCAGATGGAAAAAATTTTTGATGGACAGGGTAGTATTTGTAATTTTTGTAAAAAACAATATTTAAATACCCCTTTATAGCTTTTATTTTTTTATTCAATATTTCATTTGGCATTAAAATATATTTATTAAAACAATAGCTTATAGTTGTCAATGACTTTTCTTTGAATTTTTTGTTACTTTGTGGTGTAATATAGGTATTAATCTAAATTAATATGACAAAAAATATTTCTTTTCTCACCAAGAGAGCAACTTTTATTCTCATTTTTTTATCTTCTATATCTGTATGCAGTAATAGTTTTGCATATACTTCAACATCATGAACTCAAAATTGTTGATGAGCTGCAATCACTGATACTGATCAATCTAAAACCATATCTCAAACAATAGACTTTACGGCCCCTACTTCTGGGAGTTTAAGTTGTTCTAGTTGATATTATACTTCTTGAAACTGGTATCCTACGACTTGAACAATGACAAAACTTACAAATTTTTCTTGTCCATCATCTAGTTATGCATCAAAGATTGATTGTTATCCAGCAGCTACTCAAAATTGAGCAACAGATTGTACGGCAGCGTTTACCTCTTTTAGAGTGTATTGTAAAATAAAGGATACTACTCCACCCTGATCTCCTACAACTTGAATTTTTAGGTTTCTTGCAAATGTAAACCAAAATCTTTCTTTCTCGTATCCACCAGATGGAGGAGCACCTATATCTTCAGTAGCGTATGATATAGAGAGTGATGCAAATAGAACAGTTTTCGTTCCTCACACTGGAACTACATTTCCTTTTTCTTTTACAGCTAATTTGTCTCATGTGGATACTCAAACTGATTGAGGAGATATAGTATGATCTAGAAGATTCACTGTTAGAGCTAAAAAGGTGTGTGATTTAGGAGGTAATTGCAACTGTATTTCTTGATCTACTGATGCAGCATGTGATCTGTATACACTTCCTACATATACTCTCAACGTATATGCAAATTCACCTGTATCTTCTGCATATAGTACTGCTGACGTATCTGAGGCAACTGTTGCACAACCTGCGGATGCTTCTATACATTCTATAGATCTATCTTTGAGAGACTTATATGGAAATAAAATAGTTCCAGTTTGAGAAATAAGTAGAGTGGTAAATATGAGATTTGATGTCACCAATACACATTACCTTAATCAGTATACTTTATCGTGAGAGTCTGGAGTTCTATTTAATACTCCTTCAAACCCGGTAAATTCTAACTATCTTGATGTTTTTACTTTAGGATGAAGAGCAAATAGAGATTTTACGTGAGTCTACTCTACTACTGGAGATTACTCTTTTAAATATAAAGCATTTAGCCCCACAAGTCTTTGATATTCATATGCAAGCCCAAATTCAAATTTCACTATTCATTCTATAAGATACTCTGTAAATGATACCCTAGCGTGAAACACAGGATTTCTCAATTTTTCAACAGCTTCAGCAGCAAACTTTAATCTAC
>CAYTMN010000085.1:0-1917 GCA_964438925.1 uncultured Candidatus Peribacteria bacterium | reverse complement strand
AACCAGCGACCAAATGGTTAACAGCCATCTACTCTACCGCTGAGCTACGCGGGAATACACAAAAATAGTCTGCAAAGCGAGAGGCATTGTATAACTATTTTGATTCAAGTCAAATTTTTTTTTGAGGTTGTTCTGCGAGGCTCCTACTTCTTTACTCTCCTAAATATATTGGATATATCTTTTTGTCTACAATAGTTGTCAAGAATCCTTCATTGCGGCAAATATTTTTTTTATCGCTCCTATATATGCTCCGTTTCTCAAAAATGTTTTATATTCCTTTCAAGTAGTATACACTTCTTGAGCAGATTCAAACATCTTCTCTTGGAGTTTTTCAAGGACTTCACGTTCTTTCCAATAGTAGTTCATACTGTTTTGCACTTGTTCAAAATAGCTCACCGTTACTCCTCCAGCATTTGCGAGGATATCAGGAATAACTATTTTCCCATTTGTAAAAAGTATCTCATCTGCTTCTGGAGACGTTGGCCCATTTGCGAGTTCGAGTATATATTTTGCCTGAATTTTTGCAGCATTTTCTGCAGTTATCTGGTTTTCTAGTGCTGCTGGGATAAGAATATCACAAGGTTTTTCCAGTATTTGTTTCTCAGATACTTTTTCTCCACTGTTTGAATCTATCACTGATTTCTTTGCATTTTTGAGACTTTCAATTTCAGATACATTGACTCCCTCTACATTATATATACCTCATTTAGAGTCAGCAAGTCCTACAATAATAGCTCCAAGTTGCGTAAGTATATGCGCTACGGTCAGTCAGGCATTTCCTGCTCATTGAACAATTACTTTTTTCCCAACAAGAGTATCGTTTTCTAGTTCTAAAATCTTTTGAAGTACATATACTCCTCCTTGAGCAGTTGCACTCCCTCTTCCTTTTGAACCTCCAATAGTAAGTGGTTTTCCTGTGAAACTTCCTGGAACAAACTCTCCTACAAGCTTCCCGTACTCATTTGCCATCCACCCCATGATCTTTGGGTTAGTATTTACATCTGGAGCTGGAACATCTTGTGTTGGACCTATATATTTGTAGAGTTTTTGGACATACCCACGTGAAAGTCTTTCGAGCTCTCACTCTGATAGTGTTTTTGGATCTACGATAATTCAACCCTTTCCTCATCCCAGTGGTATGTCTACAACTGAACACTTGAGGGACATCCACAGTGAAAGAGCTTTTACTTCACTACGAGTCACTTCAGGATGAAAGCGGATTCCTCATTTGAAAGGACCACGAGCATCACTATGTTGGCTTCTAAATCATGTAAAAACTCGTATTGTACCATCGTCTAACTTTACAGGAATAGATACTTCTATGATTCTTTGTGGTTGAATAAAAAGCTCAAATCTTGTCATATCTCCAGGAAAAAGGAGTCAGTACGCTTTTGCAAGCTGGAGCTTTGCACTTTCAAAAACATCAAAAGTAGGTGTCGTCATATATATAAGTTACTTATAGTACCCCGTAGTATACAGAAAAAATTGTAAGAAGTAAGTAAGAGTTTTTAGTTTGTACGAATTGTTGAATACACTGCAACATAATAAAATATTTACTTTTTTATATTTTATTTTATAATACCTTTATATATTTAGATTACTATACGTGAAAGAAGCTGCAATATTTTCTAGTGAAGTGGATGTATTTGAACTTCCTGATGGAGATACAACTACTTGGCTTAAAGACACACCTTGAGCTCGACTGTACAAAGAGGCTTTTAGAAAGGTCTTTTGAAAAGAAGTAGACTCTTGTCCACTTTGGTGACTCAAAGCTCCAAGAAAGTGAAGTTTTTTTTGTTATGTACTTCACAATCAGAAAACGATCTTAGTTCCCCCTTGAGCTCTCAGTATTAGTTCAAAGGTACAATGAACTGGTGTAGGAACTCAGATACAGCATATCTTTGAAAGAGCTGCTGA
>CAYTMN010000084.1:0-1986 GCA_964438925.1 uncultured Candidatus Peribacteria bacterium | reverse complement strand
AATGTTACTATATATGCTGTGCCAATACTCTGATATGCTCCTCTTCTTGTCGATTTTGAGTGATTTGCCAGTGGATGAGATGGAAAATATAAATATACTTGGGATTTTGCAGATGGTAATAGAGGAAAATGAAAAGTTATTGATCATGTTTTTGATTATCAGTGAGTGTATCTTGTAAAACTCTTTGTAAAAGACGGTCAAGGAAGAAGTGGAGATGCTTCAGTTTCAATAAAAGCTCTACCTAGAGAATGTCAAAATGATTCTGATGAGGATGGGGTAAAAGACTGTGAAGATATCTGTCCTCTTGAAAAATGAGATCCTGTAAATAAAGGGTGTCCAATTTTTGAGAAGAAATGTACCGATGGTACCTGTGCATGTCCTCCTGGGTATATCTGTGAGAGTAAAAATACCCAAACATGTGGGAACTCATATTGTAGACCAATAGTTGAAAAAACACATTGCCTTTTTGACTCCAAGACCGATACTATATATGGAAATGTAAAGTGTAGCACATGTCCTTGCAATAGATTTGTAGACTACCTTTCAGATTTCAGAAAATGTGATATACTGTTTCCTGCTATTACCTCTCCAAACTCTAAAGATATCTATTCTCGTTGAGATATATATAATGTTGAAAGTAAATAATCCTTAATTTTTTTATATGGCATTTTTTTGACCAGAAGACAGAGTACATGCACCTCGTTTCTATTTAGGATTCATTAGTCTTGTACTTTTTGTATATATTCTTTATATCTGAGCAGAATATATTATTCCTATCGTTATCGCTGTACTTCTCACAATGCTTATTATTTGGTTACAATCGACCTATAATAGATATATCAAAAATCAGTATATCTCACTTTTTTTATCACTTCTGACATATATTTTTGTCTTTTGGATTATTATAAAAATTGTAAACCTCAATATTGATGAAATTAGTCTTAAGTGGCCAGAGTATAAGATAAAATTTGAGGGATGGATTCAAATAGTTTCTGATAATATTAACCGTTATGGAAGAGAATATTTCTGAATTAGTGAAAATATTTCTCTAAAAAATCAACTCTTAGGTCTTGTGAATGTTCCTGATGTAGTTGGAAATGTTCTTACTTGAATTACTTTTGTGAGTGCAATCTTAAAAAACATTATCATTGTTGCAATCTATACACTTTTTCTCATATTTGAAGCAAACTTCTTCGCTCAAAAATTGAACTATATTATATCTGATGAATCAAAGAAAAAGAAGATATTTAGTATTATTGAAGAGGTAAAATGAGACTTAAAACTCTACTTTTTGATTCGTTCAATACTTAGTTTTCTTACGGGGTTATTTACTTTTATTGTACTAAAACTTTTTGGTCTAGATTTCGCTCTATTTTGGTGATTTGTCGCATGTGTGTTTAACTTTATCCCTGCTGTTGGGTCAATTATAGCTGTTGCTTTCCCAATAGTATTTTCATTGGTTCAGTTTGATTCCGTATATGTCTCTTTCTTTATGCTTGCATCACTTATGGCTACTCAGTTTGTATTTTGAAATCTACTTGAGCCAAAACTCTTATGAAATAAACTCAATCTTAGTCCTATATTTATTCTTCTCTCTCTTGCTTTTTGGGCAATAATTTGGGGGTTTGTATGAATGCTCCTTTGTGTACCAATAATGGTAATTATGAATGCAGTTCTTTCTAAGTTTGACTCTACAAAACCAATCGCAATTTTATTTTCTGAAAGAGGTATTATTCGTTCTGATTTTACTACTCTTGATGAGCAAAAAAGAAAGATGATTGAAAAAATCAGAGAAAAGTTCAAAAAGAAGAAAAAATAATTTTTCAAAAATCTTCAAAACGTTTGCATTTTTGGCTAAAAATTCTACACTATGAAAGTCTTATAAGATGTTTATTAGTGTAGTTTTTAGTGAAGTATTTTTGTTTTTCCCCTACGAAGGTAGCTCACTAAAAACTAATTCTCATATCTTATAGATATTATTTCTCT
>CAYTMN010000083.1:0-2039 GCA_964438925.1 uncultured Candidatus Peribacteria bacterium | reverse complement strand
AAAAAAACTTTTGACTTATTCAATAAATGGTTATCCTTGAGGTAATGTATTTTTTAATATCAAAGCTATGAATACACCTAAGAAAGCCCTTATTTTTTTTCTACTTTTAGTAGTGATTTTAGTCGGATGACTCTCAGTATATTCAAGAAGTAAAAAAACTATCAGCACACCAAATCAACAAAATGTTCAAGAAGGAAAAACAGGTACTTGAGAAGAGATTGTTGGTATGAGTTCTTGAACTACTGATGATACTAGTTCTTGATCTATTGAAAGCCAAACTTGATCTACTGAACCTACTGGAGATGGAGAATGTGATGCTATCATTACTAATCCGAGATTCCAAAAGACAGACCTTGTAAAAACATATAAAAAACTTGTAAATATATCTGAAATAGAAGAACTAAAGGCTGAGTATAGAGCTGTTAAAGAACTTCCTCTAAAAACCTATGATCTTACTGATCCATATTATGCATGAAACGAAGAAGGACTTCTTTTTATGAATCTGTATTCTAACTGAAATTTAAGTGATATTGATGCTGCGTACTCTTCTAAAAAAATAGATTCTTGAAGCTATGCTAAACTAAAATCTTTTGTGACTTGAAAGGATGAATGTTGAGATGACCAGAATTGTAGAATTTCTTTCAATATATTTACATCTATAAAAGAGAATCGTATTTCTTTTCCTACAACTCTAGACATGTCACATCGGATGGAGTTCTATGTTTTCAACCAAAACAAGCCACAAGAATATCTAAAAAATCTTCAAAAACTTATCGTAACAGAGTGTAAGAAACAACTTAATAAATAGTTGGAGTTAGTGTTAAGTGTACAGATATGCTTTTCACAGGTTTAAGTCAAAAATTCTTTTTTCATTAGCCCTTAGCGAGTATGGCATACAGTACTTTTCAAGAGATTTTTGTTTTTATAACGAAAGATTGCAATCTTCGTTGCTCTTATTGTTCTCAAAAACATACCAAGTGATTTTTTATTTCTGAAGAAGTTATAGATGATTTTATTGATAAAATTTTTATAAAGATATTTAGAAATTTTTCGAGAATAAATGTATATTGATGAGAGCCTCTCCTATATAGAGATAAAGTTTTATATCTTATTCGAAGAATATCATCGATTACTTTACAAGAAAAGATGTTTTTCCAGGTAGAGATAGCTACAAACTGAATTCTTTTTGATAAGTCATTTATTGATGAAATAGAAGTCATTCTCAGAGAAAACCCATACCTCTTTATCAGTGCTACTATTAGTATAGATGGAAATTTTGAAAACAACTTCATAAATAGACATGTTCCAAATTCTGTTTTTTCGGCATTAGAAGAAAACATAAAGCTTTGAGTTTTAAGAGCGAAGGAGATAAAAAATTTGAGTGTTGGAGCTTCTGTAGTTATTCCTCTAACGTATGAACCGATTGATTATATTGCTTCTTTAAAATACATATTTTCTTTCTGACTGTCTAAAATATCTTTTATCTTGGAGCAAGATGTTGTGCTGAGAATAAATCCTTCAAAGGATGATAACTTAGAAAAAAAAGTTTTTCAACAAGCTCTAAATAAACTTTGAATGCTTGAGAGAATAATAGACAAGATGTCTGATTCAGTATTTATTGAAATTGCAACATTGGGGACAGAACCTATCCTTTCTTTGAAACCAAATGGAGATATTTACAATATAGTTTGTCCAGACTTTTTTCTCCTTGATGATATAAGAAGTCATTTTTATGTATGAAATATTGATGAGATAAATAACTTTGAAGAAATACAAGAAATAGCTACAAGAGAGGAATACTTTACTCAGTGGTATGAGAAGTATGATTCTCTCATATTTGAGAGATTATTTAAATGAAAAAGAGAATACTTATACAATAAATTTCTTCAATTAAAAGATCATCTTGCTAAAAATAAGAGAAGTAAATTTGATGAATATAAGAAAAATATGGTGACTGAAACTCCTTCTCTGTTAAAAACCTAACTTTTAAAGAAATATCGTGAAGACACTGGAAATCTATAAACATCTATCGTGGAAGA
>CAYTMN010000082.1:0-2095 GCA_964438925.1 uncultured Candidatus Peribacteria bacterium | reverse complement strand
ACTTGTCATGAAACAGGATGGAAGTTTTGTATTTGATCCGAGTTTTGAAGATGAAAAAGATGCAAAGATTAATATATTGGTTGCAGGAACACTCGACGCTATTACTATGGTTGAATCAGAAGCAAAAGAAGTAAGCGATGCTGAAATGATGTCATCTCTCAAATATGCTCATGAAATAATTAAAGAATTTTGTAATGCTCAAATAGACTTTGTAAAACTTTGTGAAGTTGCATATGGGAAAAATGAAGTAAAAGAATTCTATAATCTCCCTGATGAAACACTTTATGAGAAAGTATCAGAATATCTCACAGAGCAAAAGCTTGAAGCGCTTTATAATGTTGGAAAAAAAGAATTTCAGCATGTACTTGATGCACTTGATCTTGAAGTAAGGGACCATCTTCTTGCAAGTAACTTTGTAGTTATTGAGGAAGGAAAAACACTTGAAGAAACAAAAGAGAGTATGACATATGTTGGAGCTATGGTATATAAGAGAGTTAAAAAAATAATGAGAAAAAATGTTATTGAAAAAGACCTAAGACTCGACGGAAGAAAACTTGATGAAGTAAGAACTGTGATTTGAGAAATAGGACTTCTTCCTCGTACTCATGGTTCAGCTTTGTTTCGTCGTGGTATGACTTCAGCTCTTTCTATTGCAACTCTTGGAGGACCAGACGATATGCAGATTGTAGATGATATGTATGATGAATCTACTCGTAGATATATACATCACTATAACTTCCCTCCATTTTCTGTTGGAGAAGTACGTATGATGAGAGGTACAGGTCGTCGTGAAATAGGACATGGAAAACTTGCAGAGCGTGCCCTCAATCCAGTGTTGCCAAGTGAAGCTACATTTCCATATATGATGAGAGTAGTTTCTGAAATCACTACTTGTAATGGTTCAAGTTCTATGGCTTCAGTATGTGGAAGTTCTCTCGCTTTGATGCATGCATGAGTTCCTATCACTTCACCAGTTGCGGGTATTGCTATGGGGATGATATATGAAGAGGAGACTGGAAAATATAAGATACTTTCGGATATTCAGGCACAAGAAGATTTTCTTTGAGATATGGATTTCAAACTTGCAAGAAGTAAAAAATGAGTGACTTCTATGCAACTTGATGTAAAAATCAAGGGACTTTCTATGGAAGTTTTTGAGAAAACGTTCTCTCAAGGAGCGACTTCTATAGAATATATTCTTGGTGAAATGGATAAAATAATCTCAAAACCAAATCCTGAACTTTCTCCATATGCTCCACGTATAGAACAAATCCAAATACCTGTAGATAAAATCAGAGAAGTTATCGGAAAAGGAGGAGAAAATATTCAAAAGATGGAAAGAGACTTTGCTGTTACTATACATATAGAAGAAGATGGTAGGACTGCAGTTACTGGAAAAGATGCAGCGAAGATGAAACAAGTAATGGCGAGACTTGAAGAATATAACTGGGAGCCTACAGTGGGAATCCGTATCACCGGAACAGTTGTGAAGATTATTGCTGGAACTGGTGCTATCGTCGAATTTAAATGAAAAAGTGGGATGATTCATATCTCAAAACTTTCACCATTTAGAGTAAATAACGTTGAAGATGTTGTAAAACAGGGGGAGAGTGTAGAGGTAGATGTTATTGAGATAGATAAGGAAAAAGGTCGTATCGGACTCAAGAGAGTTATCTCTGCTGAAGAAATGGCTAAATTTGAGGAGAGCAAAAAACCTAGTGTTGCTCCAAAAATCGTTGCTCCAACAACTGAGGGAGAACTTCCAGCTCCAAAGACAGAAGGAAGTCTACCAAGTGGAGATATACATCCTGATGACATGAAGATATAAAATAAAAAAGACCTCAATTGAGGTCTTTTTTATTTAGATAGCTCTTATTTTCCAAGGAGATCTTTCCCTTCACCTCACCATTTTGTTGCACAAAAATCTATGATCATTCCGATAATTATTCCTGCAACTATAATTCCAAAAAATACTCCCCAAGTTGCTTCTGCCATTCCATTTCAAATCATTGACCCTGTTGCCATAGGAAGAGAAGTTATAGCCCCTATTCAAGCCCCTCTTTTAAAGGCATTGAGTTTAAATCATAGAAGTGGA
>CAYTMN010000081.1:0-2193 GCA_964438925.1 uncultured Candidatus Peribacteria bacterium | reverse complement strand
CTCTTCCTATGCTCTATATAGTTTCAACCCCTATCTGAAACCTCGAAGATATCACGATGCGTGCTATCCGAATTCTCTCTGAAGTTGATATCGTCGTTTGTGAAGATACCCGTAAAACAGCAACCCTTCTCAATCACTATCAAATTAAAAAACCTCTTCTTTCCTATCACTCTCACTCGGGAACAATGAAAGTAGATAAGATAATCGATGAACTGAAGCTTGGGAAAAAGATTGCTCAAGTATCGGATGCAGGAACTCCATGAATCAGTGATCCTGGCTACAAATTGATTGAACTTGCCTTACAAAATAGTATACAAGTGACTCCTATACCATGAGTATCTGCTTTTCTCACATGTTTACAAGGATCAGGGCTTCCGATTAACCACTTTACGTATCTTGGATTTCTCCCCATAAAAAAAGGAAGACAGACGATGTTAAAAAGGTTAGCACAAAAAGAAGAAACAGTTGTTATCTATGAATCGGTTCATAGAATCATAAAAACTCTGAGTGAACTCAAACAAACTCTCTGATGAAAACATAAAGTCGTTGTATGAAGAGAACTTACAAAAAAATTTGAAGAGATATGGAGAGGTTCTTTTGAAGATGCAGAGATTTATTTTTCAAATAAAGAAAAACAAAAAGGAGAGTTTGTCCTCGTATTTTAATATTTTTCACAAGTATGGAAATCAAAAAAAATCTTGGAAATAAAATAAATTCAAACCTACTCATAAAATCACTCGCTTGGAACTGTATCGTCCAAGTTTTCAAAGAACAAAAAAATAAAGATATAACCCCCTATCTCATATCAGTAGACATAAAGTGATTAACCCTTTTTGTAAAAACACAAAATCCTCTTGTAAATAGTGAGATCCAAATGATAGAAAATACTATTCAAGAAGAATTAAAAAAGAAACTCAAACAAGTGTGAGTTTCTTTTTATGATTTTGAAATTCGTTATTTATAGCTTTTTAAAAATAACTTCGTATTGTTGTCCATCAATTTTTACAACAGTTTTTTGTTCAGGAGTATTGAGAATACTCGCACTTGCATACTTTCAAGAATCTGGAATAAAAAGACCCACAAAAAGAATACAAAGAGAGATAATAACAACAATAAGCGTACTGTTTTCTATTTGTTTATCAAAAAAATTATAATAATTTGAAACAAGAACTTGAACCATATAAATGTGAAATGAAATAATTACTTCTATTACATCATATATTTACGAAAAATACAAAAAAACGAGACTATTTTGCTCGTTTTTTTAGTTCAACTGATATTTGGTTTCTATACCCTTTAAAAATATAAGCCCAATAAAGTATCCTAAGTTTTTGGAAAAGTAATTCTTTGTTAAATTTCTTAGGAATAAAAACAGTATCTATAAATTTAATAGTGCCTCATGCAAGTATAATATTTGAAGATTGAAATATATTTCTTACCCTCATATAGTGTTTAATAATTTTTACAATATATGGTCTCAAGAAAGCTTTTCTTTTGATTCAAAAGCAGTTTCTCATTTAAGAATTCAGATAACATCAAAACGTACACCATCTTCCTTAAGAGCATACAATATTTTTTGAACAAAGATATCTAATTGTTTAACTACTTCAAAACTTAAATCTTTTTCAGAGGCTTCTCTTAAAAGTATTCATTGAACTTCTTTTTGAATAACAATATATCAAGAAAGAGGTGAAGGAACAACTTTAGTGGGAGGACATACTATATCTTCTATATATTTTCTAGAGAGTTCAGCACTTTTTTTTGCTTCTTCAAAAGAACAAGTATTAAGTTCATTTGGGATTTTCCTGACATAGCCTTTTCTTTTTTGGAAAACATTATGTTGTCATCAAAATCAAATTTTATCCATAAAAAAATTATCTCTGAGTTATAGCTAAGAGATAATTAAATATAAATATATAATTTTGTCAATATTTTTACCATCTTTTAAAACTTGGACAATCTTGGATGATATCTATGAGAGCAAATCCAGGATACTCTATCGCCTCCTTAATAATTTCTTTAAGTTCTGCAAAGTTTTTCGAGTATCCTTGACGAGCAAAACCACATCCGGCTTGTTTTGCAAGTGCAATCGGATTAAAAGGAGCGGTTGTATTTCCATCTGGAGTGGTTTTTGTTATGGCTCCTATCGGAGTTGTTGGACTCGCTTGTCCCGTTGTCAAAGCATAGTTTTCA
>CAYTMN010000080.1:0-2248 GCA_964438925.1 uncultured Candidatus Peribacteria bacterium | reverse complement strand
GATATTTTTTGAGATATCCTTTTGAAAAAAGATGAAGAAAACTGTGGAAAAGAAGCAGATATTTTCAGATCAACAGCAATAAGAAGTTATCAAAAATGAGTCACAGAACCAACATGTGAATCAGATGCTCTCGATATAGGAAATACTTTTCCTGAGCTTACAGATACAGATAATAACGGAATCCCAGATTATTTACAGACTCTTATTTCTCCCTCAGTGAGTGATGAAGCAGTTCAAGATTATGCAGATCAAGCACTCGAAGAGCTCGGTGTAGATAGCGATGGTGATAGTATTCCAGATGCTGATGATACAATGGATAATACAGACTCTGCGACAGATTTTATGGGAGCATTGGATAAAATCAATGGGGCAATAGACGAAATATCTGAAAATATCGATGAACTCGTACAGTGACTGAGTTGTGGTTTTGGAGGAGGAAGTTGTTTTGCAAATCCATTGAACTGGGCTCCACTTGCTCCATGATCAGCTCCAACTCTCATGGGAATGCCACTTTGACCTTTAACTCCAAATACAGGAATTCCAGTTTTTTCAGCGCTTACTGGAAGACAAGCGTCATGTTGATTTAGCCCGTGTTGTCTCCCTTCTGTGTGGCCGGCAAGTTCAGCAGCTTTTATTCCAGGTCCTTTTTGTTGACCGAGTTCAGCTGGTTGATCACGAGGAACGTGGGCTTCTACAAATTTTGTACGAGTTTTTGCAACCCCAACTTTAACGGGGTGAGCCGGTATTGCGGTATGTTTTGGAGGTCCAGCTATTGCTGCAGGAAATGCGAATCCTATGGGAGTTCATCCTATTGTTCCTGGGTGAAACTGTATAGTTGCAGCTATGCCACTTTTTGGATGTGAAGGTGGTGAGGGGGATCCTTGAGTATTATGATATCCATTTCCTGGAAAAGACTTAGATGTTATTCATGCAAATTGTGATGGAAATTCTTCCCCTCTTGCAACTCCTCAATCACTCAATGATGCATTTGTTCAAGATTATCTTGAGTATTTACGTACATGAGTAAAACCAAGAGGTTTATATGACCAATATGTGACTGAATTTACACGTATTTCCGATGAAGGATCATGAAATTTTTATCTTCCAACACAACCTCTTATTAATATTTGAAATAGTGAGAGTTCAGAACTTATGAGTATGAGTGTTGATCTTGATACTTCGGCTCTTGCAGCATGAAATTTTCAAGATGTCATACAAGTTCAAAATAAAAGAGTTTGAGCATTTCCAAATTTTCTTATGGATTGGGTAGAACGTCAACTTGATGAAATCACTTCAAAACTTACAAACCTTCCGAAACTTTTTGTGGTTCTTCCAGATTTTTGATGAATCTTTGACTTTTCATGGAAAAATTTTGGTACAGATTTAAAAAATACGAGCGAAAATAATGCGACTGTAGCTCAAAATGAAAGAGATAACAAGACAGCTCAATTATCGGCTTTAGAAGCTGCAAAATCGAACCTTAACTGTTCATGAAGTGATAGGCTTCAATGTCAATCTCTTGATTTTCAGATTGCAAGTGTTTCATGAACTCAAAGAGGAACAGGAAAAGAAACACTCTCAGGAATTAAAGAAGCGTATGATTTCCTTGGAAATATTCCTTTGGTAAATATTGAAACAGAAACAATTAACATAAACGTTCCATGGGTAGATACGACAGAACTCAATCGTTTCTCAGTTGATTGGAAATACACACTTGAGCAATGGAAAGGTGAGCTTGCAAATGCAAAAAATTCATGGAGTCTTTGAGCAGCATGTGATCAAGCTACGCAAGCAGAAAAAGATAGATGTCAGCAGGAAAATTCTGTAAAACAAAAGGCTTATGCTGATACGGATGCTTTTATAAAATCCCTTGAAACAAATATAGAAATTCTCGAAGAATACAAAGAATTTCCTAAAAGACTTGCGGAACTTATTAATATTAAAGAAGTTTGGCTTGAGCAAATACTTTGTAATATTGAAGCAATAGCTTCTCTTCTTTGAGAGTGGATAGGAACAAATGGAAAAAGATTTAAGGCTTGGGTAGAACTTATTGTCCTTATAAAAGCAGTATTGAAGTCTTGGCAACTTCTCTTAGATGTATTTAATGGATATGAAGAAGAATGTCATGAATGTAAGAATGAACGACAAGATCTACAAAACTTTATCTTTAGATTGATATCAGCGATTATTCCATCACCTCCGATTATTCAATTTCCAAAATGGCCTGATATTATTCTTGATTTGCATA
>CAYTMN010000079.1:0-2389 GCA_964438925.1 uncultured Candidatus Peribacteria bacterium | reverse complement strand
GATGGAAAAGAAAGTGTAGAGATACCTCTTTTCGAGAGTTTTACAAAAGGAGATACTCAACAGTTTTTCATTGTATCTATCAAACCAGCTACTTTAAAAGTAGATTGAATAGAGCAAATATGAGAAAAAACAGTACAATTTACATCTCAATTCACCACACTAAAAAATCAGTATAAATCTCTTGAAGACACTATTCATGAGAGAGAAATTTTACTTCAAGCTACTCGTTTTGTTCTTGATGAATTGGAATCAAAGCAGTCTGAGCTTACATCATTTCTTTGAGAAATGGAAAATACCTATAATCAATCTATGTCTCGTTTTGATGAATTACTTACTTTGGAAAGAGAGAAAGATAATGATATTGTGTCTAATCGACTCTGATTGGAACAAATGAGAGGAAAACTTTCTCAGTGTGATTTGTATTTAGCGAAAGTTTCAGATATTCAAAAGATTTATGATAACAATGCTTCTCAAAGAGATTCTATTTTAGAACAAAGAAAATCTGAAGTAGAAAGACTTGTTTCGAGTCTCACAGACATAAATAATCAAATAGTACAAACAAGATCAAGTAGAAAAACTGATGAACGTAATCAAAAAATTAATCAATTAGAAGCTACAAAACATGATTTAGAACAAAAACTTGACAAAGCTGTTTTGAAAATGGAGGATTCTGAGAGAAGAATTCTTTCAAGCTGAAAAAAGATAATAGAAATTACTCAAGCTCTCTCTAAATGAAAATCTTTTAAAGAGAATATGGAAGAGAATATAGAAAAACTATTGCAAACAATGGAAAGTCTTGAGGCTGAGAAAAATTCTCTTATAGCTCACCAAAGATTCCTTTGTTTTCAAATCGAAAATTTAGAATTTGATATAACTTCTTCTTTGTCTCAGTTTGATAAAAACGATAGTTTAATTAAAGAGGCTGCTGCTTCTATTCAACAACAAAGTCATCTTAATGAAGATGATAGTGCTAAACTACACTCTACTAAATGACAAATTGAGTTTGTTGAACTTCAGCTTAAAACGATAGAGGATACTCTTCGTACTCTTGAAAATACTATTGCTCCTGCAAAAAGAGCTATGATCCAGCATAAAAAATCGACATGAAGATGTAAAGGAAAATTGAGGCTTATAGATGGAGGAAAGAGATGATGAAAATCAAAAATAAAAGGAAATCTTGTTGTTCCCAATGACACTCCACTCACAGCTGCAGAATAAAATACTCTTCCATTTTGGAAGAGTATTTTTTAAAACCTTTTTATTGTCATAATCTTGCTTCTTTTGCTTTTTCTAGGAGTTTAGCTTTTAGTGCATCAAATCACTTCTTCAATGCTACTGCTTCATAAAAAAATCATTTTTTATCTATTTGTTGGTTTGCAATTATTCTTTGAATTTCTACATATTTTGCTCATTTTTCCTTTGCTACTTCTTCGACTATTCAGGTTGCAAGTTTGATAAGATTTTCAATTTTTGCTGAACTTGCTTGGCTATTTATAACTTGATCTAATTCAAAAAATATTTGACCTAGTTGTTTTGCTGAAGAGCTTCTCAAAAGATAGTGTATATTTTCTACTTTTTTTACAATATCTGAGCTAAGTTCCCCTTTTGTAGTAGCAAGATTTACTATAGTTGAGAGGATAATTGTTTCTTGATGGAAGAAACTTTCTCAAAGTCTTGCTTCTATTTTTCATCAAGTGGTTAATACATTTGTTTCTTTTGCTTCTTTTTCTGCAAATTGGCCCATAGTAATATCGTATGCTTCCATAACTGATTGAGAGAAAGGTCATTCGATTTCACTTATATATCCCCCGATTTTTCCTGATTTATCTAAACTTATAACTTCATTTTTTCTTACTACAAGAGGAGCTATAAAACTCGCAATTTTATCAAATGCCTCCTTGTGTTTTACTCAATCTTGTTTATTGAGTTCTGTAATGACTTGTTTGATGAAATAGTTTGTTGTATTTTGGACAAGAAAGTGAACATTTTCTTCCGTTGGGCTTTTCAGTAGTCATTGTAGAACGCTATCAAGTATAACTTTTTGTACATCTGAATCGATTTCATTTTGATATCAAACATTCGCTACTTTTTTAATTCCAGGAACTTTTGAAAGGAGCATCATATTTTGAGCTTCCTTAACTTCTTCTTTTTTTTCTCGTTCAGTCTTTCAAGTAACTACTTTTTCTACTTGTGTTCACACAGCAGCTGTTATAGTTGTAGGTTCTTTTTTAGGAGCTTCTGATCAAGCATTTATCGCTGCTCATCAAGCAATTGATGTTGCTAGTGCTGCTGCTCAGAGTGTAATTTTGAATCACATAGTTTTTATATTACTATATTAAAATTAGTCTTGCGCTTTTGCAAGTTTTTCTGGAGCTACTTTCCAAGTAAC
>CAYTMN010000078.1:0-2776 GCA_964438925.1 uncultured Candidatus Peribacteria bacterium | reverse complement strand
TTCTAAGAACGTATCAAAATGCTCAAAGCTCTGTTGCTAAACAACTAGATCTTTTAAAAAAAGACAAAGAGATATTTTTAAAATCTTTAGATATAGCATCTTCAAAAACTCAATCAGGTTTTGATAAGCTTGTTACTACCACTCAAGACTCTATAAATAGTCTTGAACTTCAACAAAAAACAGCAATACAAAATCTCGAGAATGCTCAGAAGTTAAGAGAAGTAACTCTCCGTTCTTTAGATAACTCAACCCAAGAAGCTCAAATCTCATATGAGAGCGCAATAAAAGAGTATTCAAAACTGATTGTAAAATCTCCAATCAATGGAGTAGTTTGAGATATTACTGTAGATAAATGACAAGATGTTGCTAATGGAACACCACTTCTTTCAATCCTCGGTGACCAAAAAAGTGAGATTGAAATTGCTCTTAAGTCAGACGAACTCTCGTATATATCTGTATGAAACAAGGTAACCTTTGACCTTGATGAGAAACCTATGGAAGGAAGTATCTACTCTATAACAAAAAATACTGATAATAGCTTTAACTATAAAGCTAAAGTTATCTTTGATACAAAATTTGATGTTATTTGAGGTGTGGTAAATGTAAAAATACCAGTGAAAGCAAAGCATCCACTTATCCCATTGTCTAGTATAAAAGTTATAGGAACCGATAAATGAATACTTTCACTGTATAAAGATGGAAAAATACAAGTAAAGGAGATAAAACTCTGAACTATATATTGAGGAAATATAGAATACATATCTAACTCTGATAATACACTATTATCTTTGAAAGATGTTCTCATTTTAAATGATGTTTCAAATTTTGATGAAAATACTTTTATTCTTCGCGTAAGTAACTAAAATATGGAAAAAAATACTCGTTATAGTGAGCTTATAAAGAAGCTTGAATCATCTTTTTTTTGATTTTGGATTAAGCAATATAGGATTTCCTACCTCATAGTATTTGGGATTATTATTTTATGATTTTGATCACTTCTTACTATCTCAAAGGAGTCTTTTCCTTCAATAAAATTTTGAATTATATCAATTGTTACCGTTGATATTTGAACAAATCCAAATGATATAGATTCTCTTATTACTGATAAGATATATAAAGAGGTAAAGGATATCAAAGGAATAGATAAAATACAATCTAGTTCCACTCTTTGAATGTCGATGATAACACTCAATCTTGAAACTGATGCTGACACAAAAGAGGTGCTAAATGAAGTGAGAAACAATGTAAATAGAGTAGCACTGCCAAGTGAAGCTAAAACTCCAGTTATTACTGAGGTAAATACAGATACGAAGATGGCATTTTCAGTATATATGTTTGCTCAAGATGTGTGAGTTTCAAAAACACTCTTAATTCAGAGAGCTCAGGAAGTGAAAGATGTTTTAGAAAAAGTTCCATGAATAGAAAGTGTAAAGTTTACAAATATAGGACTTCAAAGTTGACCAACAAATTCTTTGTGATGAGCGCCTCAAGAATATGATATTGAGCTGATTATTTCTCCTGAAAAACTAAAAGCATCATGACTTACCCTTGATGCTATATGAAATAGTTTAAGATCTTGGAATAGGGATGTTCCTGTTGGAAATTTTGGGGTCGGATGAAAAGATTACGACTTTCGTATTGAGGGAAAATATGAAGATGCTCTACCAATGTTAGATATTCCTCTTGTTCTCACTGACGGTACAGTCGTAAAACTTTGAGATTTAGCGAGAATAGAAAGAGTGTATAAAGATACTTCAATACAACTTATATGACTTCCATCAGCCCCAAAAGGGAAGATGGTAATAGGACTTTCAGTAAATAAAACAGAAGGTGGGAATATATTTACGGTAAGTAATGCAGCAAAATTGGAAGTTGAAAGGATTTTCAAAAAACAATCATACCAAGATTTTTGATTTGTATATGCAAATGATCTTGCAGATAATATTCGTGATGATTATAAAGAGCTTGCAAAGGAAGCAGTAACTACACTTGTTCTCGTATTTGTTGCTATGTACCTTTTTGTTTGATTTAAGGATTCTCTTTTTGCTACACTTACTCTCCCGCTTGCGTTTTTTTCTACCTTTATACTCTTAAAGCTTTTTGGTTTTACTCTCAATTTTTTGACTAACTTTTCTCTGATTTTATCTTTTTGAATAGCAGTTGATACTATCATCGTTATTGTTCAAGCAGCAAGTGCTAAAATGAGAGTTTGATACAATCCAAATACTGCTATCTTACTTGCATTGAAAGAATATGCTATTCCTATTATTTCAGGAGTTACTACTACGATTGTAGTATTTATTCCTATGATGACACTTCCTTGAATTTTGTGAAAATTCCTTGCGTATATTCCTATTACTATTTTTTGAGTATTAGCTACATGACTTGTTCTGGCTCTTACTGTAAATAGTGCACTCTATCTCTTGTTTGTTCGTAGACAAAAAACTTATGTTACCAATGAAACAGCTTTAGAATATGCTGAAGAAGAAGAAAGAGAAATATTAGCTTTTGAAAGAGAAGGGAAAGAAGAAATTAAGCAAGGTATTCCTTTGAGAATACGCGTTATACATGCATGTACAGAGTGGTATAAATGAGTTTTGAGAAGGTTCTTGGAAAATACAATGCTTAGGCGACTAAGTATTGTTATTCCTATTATCATCCTCATATTGTCTTTTAAATTTTTAGCGCCAGTAGTTTGATTTGAGCTTTTTCCTTGAGATGATCAATGAGTGATGTCTTTTAGTATTGAGGGAGAAAATTGACTGAGAACTGAGGA
>CAYTMN010000077.1:0-2922 GCA_964438925.1 uncultured Candidatus Peribacteria bacterium | reverse complement strand
TCAATGCGTTTGAAACATCTTTTTTCTTTGCGACTACTGGTCATCTTCACATATACGTACACTAAATAATAAGCTGTAAAAATCATATTGAAAAGAATTTAAAAATAAAGAGGAAAAAATAAATATCTGCAAAGTTACTCAAGTATATGCCAAACTTTGTATCAAAAAAAAGAGCTACTCGAGCTCTTTAAGGTTGAAATGATGTAAAAATATAATCATGATTCACAAAGTGATGGTCACCATATTTGAGAAAACAGGAAACTCAGGAAAGAAGTACATATCTGCAAAGTTCCATACTCCTCTCCACAAAAGTATGATAGCAATAGATACTATAAGGATATCTAGGTCTTTAAATATTTTTTTTATAAGTTTTTTGTGGTGTTTTTTCATATTGTCGTTTTGTTTTTATGTTTCATAATATAGTATATACTACTATTGAAAAAAATTCAAAAAAGTTTTGATTTTTTTATTTTTTGTATACACTATGCACGCATATACCCCCAAAAAGGCGTTTTTATCGTTTATACTAATTAAGTTAATTTTATGGAAACTTTTGAACTAGTAGCGCAGAAGAGAGCTGAAGATGAGAAGAACAGTGAGATTAGAAGAGCAAGTAAGGTTCCTGGTATTATTTATGGAAAAACTCAAGAACCTATCAAGATTCAGTTTGATGCATCTGATTTTATCAAACTTCAGAGAAAAGTATCAGGAAGTCGTATCGTAAGTGTAAAGATTGATGGAAAAGACCACGATGTTCTTATTCACGATTTTCAAAAAGACCCTGTTAAGGGAGACTTTATCCACGTAGACTTCTACGCTGTTACAAAAGGTCAAAAACTTACAGTTTCTGTTGCTCTTGTATTTACAGGAGACTCACAAGCAAAGAAGGATGGATGTATCATCGCTACTCACCTCAAAGAAATAGAAGTAAGATGTGAACCAAAAGACCTCGTTGATAGCTTTTCTGTAGACATGGAAAAACTCGTTGCTGAAGGAGACTCTATCAAGGTTGAAGATCTTGGTATCGATACTACTAAGTATACAGTACTTACTTCTGGACATGAAGTTGTAGTAACTGCTGCTAAGGTAGAAGAAGAAATCATCACTAACGCTGCTCCAGTAAGTGGAATCCAAAAAACTGAAGCTGAACTTGCTGCTGAAAAAGCTGCTCAAGAAAAGAAATCTGAAAAGAAGGATAAATAATTACTTTTTTTGTAATATATATTTACTTTTTCCATAATTCCCTATAATTATAGGGAATTATTTTTTACTATTCTATTATGAAAGTACAAATCTTTGGTGCAAATGCAGAGAGTCAAGAGCTCTTACAAAAAGTTACAACAAGTCTTACTGACCTTGGTCTTGCTGAGTTTGTTGAGGTAGAGTCTACTACCGATGAAGCACTGAAAGCTGAACTTAACATTACAAAAGAACCAGCTCTCATCATACAAGAACCATCTATAGATTTTAAAGATATGATTTTTGAAGGACTTGTACCTCCTGAAGAAGAACTTAAGTCTATGTTTATCAGCATCGTTGGTGGTGAAAGCAGTGGTGGAGGTTGTGGAACTGGATGCGGAACTGGAAGTGAAGAAGGGGCAAGCTGTGGTTCTGGTTGTGGATATCATTAATCTTTTTTGACAAATCTTAAAAAATTTTTATATTCAAAGCGTCTTTTTATAAAAACACTATGAACATGCAATTTGTATTTATTATCTCTAATAGAAGGACTGAAGGACAGTGTTCTCTTCAGAAGTTTGTTTAGTGCGTAAAAAATATACTTGCTATACATCCCGGAGAGAAATCTCACGGGATTTTTTTATATAAAACTTTTTAATTATGAAAATACAAAACGAACCTGACGGCCTCAATCCTGAGCTTGCTCCCTATGTGGGGCACCATATACTTGTTAAAGCAAGTGGAGAGCAAATAGAAAGAAATAGTGCAGAGTTTCAAACAGCTGCCAAATATATACAGTATCTCACCAGTATCGGAATATCTGTGATACTCGTTGCAGGTGGTGGAGGACAGATAACAAAGTACTGGAATGCTCTCAATAGATGAGAGCGTCCAAAAGGAGCTGATGGAGGAAACTATACTTCTGCTGAGCTTTTAGAACATGCAGTGCTCCCTGCTGAAAGACATATTCGTGAGGAGATATTAGCGCTTCTGCCTGATGTGCTGTTTATAGAACATAGTGAAATCATCTGTGAAAAAATACCTGAGCTTTGAGAAGTAGGAAAACCTGTAAAAGTAGAGGCAGCATTTCCTCTCGACGCGAGAGTAAAAGTCGTGACCTTTGTTTGATCAAACGCTGAAAAGACAGAAAAATATAATGTAAATGCTGATGATATAACGTATGAGGTATCTACTGTTCTGTGAGATACACTTGCAAAAGTTATGTTTATCACAGGAACAGGAGGGATACTCGATGCTTCAGGAAACGTCGTTTCCTTTATCACTCAAAGTGGGCTTGCATCTATCTTGGAATGAAAAAATAAAGCCGTACAAGTAGATGGAGGTATGAGAAAAAAAGCACTCGTAGTACAAAAGTTTGTAGAGACTGGAACTCCTGTAGTCGTGACAAACTTTTCTGATATACAAGAAGAGTTGGAGTCAACAAAAGGAAAAGGAACGCTTGTGGTACAAGACCAACAAATATCACTTGAGAGATGAATCTCTCTTGAACTGTTGGAGAAAGTATACGAAGAGCAAGTAAGTGCTTGAAACTGGAAAAAACGCACTTTAGAAGAACTTGAGGGGCTTGCTATGACTCACTATCTCGCTTCTGCTCATGGTATCCCTCTGTGAGGGTTGAGCCTCCTTCCCTTTGATAATGGATGACATATCATAGAGGCTCTTTGGGCAGCAGAAACATGATGTGGACTTGGAAAGATTATCATACGTGAAGTTATCAAAGAA
>CAYTMN010000076.1:0-2937 GCA_964438925.1 uncultured Candidatus Peribacteria bacterium | reverse complement strand
TTTAGTTTGTAAAATACTCTTTTCCAGGATCCACCTCCCACTTTGAAATCTCTTTTTGGTACTCAGGAGTGTATATCTTGGTGATGATAAACTTTCCTCTGGTTTCATCTCTTAGACCATCTATGGTTTGCTCTATGACGAGACAATGTCCCCAGTAGAGCCATTTCCCATCTATATTATGCACGAGAAATACGCGACAAGGAGGAGAGTGAAATATACGCTTGTTCTTTTTTCCGTAAAACTCAAAAACTCTTCCTTCAAAGTCTTTTTCTGTAAACGGAGTTACTAAGTGGCGTTCTAAAGTTATATCACTGGGAAATCACTGTTCTGAGGTGATCTGAAGGGTATCGTTGAGTTCTATATAGCTTCCCATAGAGAGATGTTTAGAGGATATTAGTCGATATAATAATCTTTGTCTTTATACTTTGCAACAAAATCTTTATGAAGTGCCCAGTAAGAGTTTTCTATAAGCCCAGGAATTCTCTTTTCCATATCCCAAAGTTCATACTTCATCTTGTTTCTCATAGTGGTATCACCAACAGGACAAGAACAAGGAGAGTAGGGAATACCTTTTTGATCAACAAGTTTTTGTACATCTGACTCTCGTAGGTACGCCATAGGAAGTATAAAAGATACCTTCATCTTATACATTCTATTGATAGGAGTCATGATTTTGAGGTTTCGTCATTGTACCATATTCATAAACGTGGTTGTCACGATATCGTCCATATGGTGTCCTAAAACTATCTTTGTTGCTCACCACTCCTGACAGAGTTTCATAAAAGCGATTCTACGAGAGTAGGCACACCACTGACAGTTCTGCCCAACACCGTTGTTGAGCTCTGAATCTTCTGGAAGTTTGAGACTTATTTTTTCAAGAGGTATCCCAAGAGTCTCTTCATAAAACTTACGTTTTTCTTCAAACCCTATATCACAGTCTATGAGAAACTCTTTAAAAATGTATACAGCTTTCATCGTAAACTTCGCTTTCATCTCTTTTCGAACTTCATTGAGCAGGTATCACAACAGCATACTATCTTTCCCTCATGAAACTCATAAAAGTAGGGTTTCCCCATCTTCTATCATTCCAAATTCAAAGATAGCTCTTTTAACGTCTCGTAAGAGTTTAGTTTCTAGTATTGACATAATTTTCTTTTCTGGACTATAGTCAAAAACATAAAAAAGTCCAAAAAAAATCCCGCATTTCTGCGGGAAGTGATTTATTTTTTGGGAGCTGTTTTTGGAGTATCATTGAGAGGTACTATTTCTTCTTTTGGAAGAACGGTTTTGGTCTCTTCTTTTTTTACTTCAACTGGTTTTACAGGAGCAACTACTGGTGGAGTAGGAGGTACAGCTATAGTTGTTGTTTTTACTTCAGGCGTATCAGCTTTAGCAGCATCTGCTTTTGGTTCAGCTTTTACCTCTGCTGGAGCAACTGGTTTAGCTACTTCTACTTGTGGAGGAGAAGGAGGGGTGATAGTAACACCTCCAGTTCCACCAACTGGTGTTGGGAGTCCCATAGCATCAACAGTAGGATTTTGAGGAGCACTTGGTTGTTTTACATCGTCTTTTTTTCCACAAGAAACTAAAAACACGAGAGGTACGATAGTGAGGAGAGCAGCAATCTTTTTCATATTTTTGAGATTATGGTATAACAGCCAAGATAATACTCAAACTCAGACCTTTTTGCAATACAGTAAGGGGAACTTTTGTGTACTTTTTTTAAAACTATGGTATAAAAAGATTTTTTCTTTGTAAAGACACAAAGATATATAAAAAATGCTTGTTTTTTTGGAAAATGTATTTATAAATGAAGTGTTATTTAATCTTTTTTTATGAGATACAGACATAGTACCAACTGGCAAAAACTTATCAAAGATTATGCCGTCCCTATTGTAGGGCTTCTACTCATACTTTTACTGATAGTAAGCTACTCTTTTAGTGGTGGATCTACTGACACAGAAAATCAAATTGAAAACAAAACGTTAATGAGTGTAAGTCTCGATACTCCAACTACTGAAGCATATGTGACATATCCAGAAGATAACTATAAAAAGAAAATAGAAGGAAGTGCGACTCTCTATAAAGGAGAAAAGATAAATGTTACTTCAGGTGGAGTAACTCTTTCTGGAAGTGGTGCTGGAGTATTTCACCTCGATAAGGGGGGAGAACTTAAGTTTCAAGAAGATGGAAGCTTAGCTCTATATTCGTCAGACTTATGGGTAAAAAATACTTCTCCAATGACGATAAATATGTCATATGCGAAAGTAAATATAGGAGAAAATAGTACTATGAACCTCTCACAAAATGAAGTAGGAAGTAGTGTATATCATCTCGCTGGGTTCGTAGAAGTAGCAAATATCGCTGGAAAAAATACCGTTTTACCAAAAGGACAAAAGATCACTATCCTCAGTAAAGATACTGCAAAAACAGACGTAGATCTTTCACTTCTCAAAGAAGATATAGACGACTATTTCAAGGCAAGTGACTGGTTCCTCAAAAACGGTGGGGATAGCGTTGTTGCTCTTGTGGAAGCAAAAACAGCAACTGGGGCAACTCAGACTTGAGCGACAGCTACTGCAACTGGAGCAAAACTCGAACTTACAAACTTTCAAGATGAACAAACATTTAAAGAACCAAGTATCACTATCGTAGGAAAGGTAGGAGATGACTCTATAGCGTTTGTATCTATCGGAGAGGTAAAAGTACCTGTTCGTGAGAGTGACAAAGTGTTTGAACTCAAGGGAGTACAACTCACACAAAAAGTAAACGATATAGTTATAAAAACCTATGACGGGAGTGGAAATATAATCGGAAAATACGCATATACTGCCTACTTAGAGGGCGCAGCAGTAAAAACAACCACTGATAAAAAAGAACTTTTTGACGTAAAAATCTACCCCCTTGACTCGTCAAAGTTCAAGTTTATCAACCCAA
>CAYTMN010000075.1:0-2944 GCA_964438925.1 uncultured Candidatus Peribacteria bacterium | reverse complement strand
TCACTCCAATCACTGATCTTGCAGCAGAACAACTTGCTCAATAACTCTTCATGTCAGAGTTATTCAGTAGTTTAATAAGTCTATCACTTCCTGCAGGACTTATTTGACCTCATAGTTTTTTTACATCAGATTCTGGTAGAAATCAAAGAGCTAAAAAGTTCTCTCAAATATTATTGATATCAATCTTTGAAATATTTTCTATGATACTTCAAAAGCTCGTTGCGGCTAGGTCTTTTTGTGCTGTAGTTCCTGATTTATTATTCCATAGTTCAACAAGTTCTTTTGCTTTTTTCTCCCCAAATTTTCGTATGAAGAGATTTTGGAAAGCAAGAACATTTCCTCAAACAGAGTCTGAAAGATATTTCAAATAGTTTGCTATAAGTTTTGAGTTTATTTGTTGCTCTTTACTCCCTGAAGATATAGTACGATTTTCGTTTTTTAAAAAACTTTCAACCTCGGAAATACTAGCAATATAATTCCATCTATTTTTATCAAATCAAACAACGACTTCTGAGTTGTATCCTTTTTCACCAACAATCTTTTTTATGAGAGTTTCTTGTACAGTCATTGCGATTCTTTGACTGGTAACATCGTTTTCGCAGTTTGGAAAACTGGTTGATATAGCATTGTTTACGACTTCAGTATAGGTCCAAGTTGGAAGGTCTTTAAATTTTTTATTGAGATTTTCTAGAGCTTTTTTTGCCTCTTCAATACTCATTTGTTCATAGCGTTTATTCTCAAATGAGTTAGGATCTTTCATACTAGAGATTGCTGATTCACTTTGATTGAGAATAAGGTTATATTCTTTGATAATTTTTTCCTTAAGACCCATATATTCAGTAAGTGCTCCAGCATACTGTTCTGACTCTTCTCCGTGCATCACTTCGATTTTCCTAAGGTTTGAAAACGCCTCTTGAAATGCCTTTTTTTGTTCTTCTTTTGAAGGCTTATTTGAAGCTTCAAGTTGTTTTACAACCTCATCATGAGATGTTTGTAGTTCAGCCATAATCTTTTATTTTTTATTTATCTTATCATATAGGCTTTTCTAAAGCAAGAAAACGCCACTTTTTCTTGAAAAAAAATCATTTTTTTATATCATACCTCACAGTCTCTAAAATATAAAATTACAAATATGCCTATCACAAGCCAACAAATTCGCCAGAAGTATCTTGATTTTATGAAATCAAAATGACATGCTGTTGTTCCATCAAGTCCTCTTATCCCAGAAAACGATCCAACAACTCTTTTCACTGGTTCTGGAATGCAACCTATGGTGCCTTATCTTCTCTGAGAGAAGCATCCACTCGGGACCCGTATAGCAGACTCACAAAAGAGTTTTAGAACAGCAGATATAGAAGATATTGGAGATAATCGTCATACGACATTTTTTGAGATGCTTGGAAACTGGAGTTTTGGAGATTATTTCAAAGTGGAGCAAGTAGAGTGGATGTTTGAATTTCTCACTAAAGAACTTGGACTCAATCCTGAAAAACTCTATGTAACGGTACACAGAGGAAATGAAGGACTTGGAATTGCAAGAGACTCTGTTGCGGTTGATACATGGAAGAGAATGTTTGCAGGAGTTGGAATAGATGCTCAAGATGCTGACTTTGCTGAAGAAAAAGGGATGCAAGGGGCAAGAATATTTTACTATGATGACAAGAAAAACTGGTGGAGTAGGGCCGGAGTTCCTGGAAATATGCCAATTGGTGAACCTGGAGGACCAGATAGTGAGATGTTTTGGGATTTTGGAGCACATAGAGGACTTCATGAAATGTCAGAGTGGAAAGATGAACCATGTCACCCAAACTGTGACTGTGGAAGATTTCTTGAAATAGGAAATAACGTCTTTATGCAGTTTATCAAAACAGCAAATGGGTTTGAAGAACTGAAAAATAAAAATATTGATTTTGGTGGAGGGCTTGAGAGACTTGCAGTAGCAATGCTTGATAATCCTGATGTATTTCTTTGAGATTTATTCGCTGGAATTCGCACGAAGATAGAAACACTGAGTGGAAAAACATATGGGGAAAAAGTTGAAGAAACAAAGGCATTTCGTGTGATTATGGATCACTTGAGAGCTGCAACATTTCTCATAGGAGATGGAGCTGCACCGAGCAATAAAGATCAAGGATATTTCACTCGTCGTCTTATACGTCGTGCGATTCGTTTTGCTGCAAAACTTGGAATTAACGTAAACTTTACTCGCGATATTGCTGAAGTAGTTATCGCTGAATATGGAGCTCACTATACCAATCTTGTGGACCAAAAAGCAAACATCATGTTGGAGCTAGAGGAAGAAGAAAAGCAGTTTAGGGCAACACTTGAGAAGTGATTAAAAGAATTTGAAAAGATGGTTGCAACACTTGAAGGAAACTCTATTTCAGGTCAACAAGCATTTCACTTGTATGATACTTTTGGATTTCCTGTAGAGATTACTCGTGAACTTGCTGAAGAGAAAAAGTATAGTGTTGATATGGAGGGATTTAAAAAAGCATTTGAGCATCATCAAGAACTTTCTCGTGCAGGGAGTGAACAAAAGTTTAAGTGAGGACTTGCTGATAATAGTGAAATAACTGTAACTCTCCACTCTGCAACACATTTGATGCTTGCGGGACTGAGAAAATATCTTGGTGAGCATGTTCATCAAGCAGGTTCAAATATCACTCCTGAGAGACTTCGTTTTGATTTTACTCATCCTGAACCAGTGACGAAAGAACAACTCCAACTTGTTGAAGACTATGTAAATGAAGCGATACAAGCCGATGCTACTGTTGTGATGACAGAAATGGATAAAGAGCAGGCAAAAGCACAAGGAGTAGAGGGAAGTTTTTGGGAGAGATATCCTGAAAGAGTAAAAGTATACAAGTTTCAATCTACTGATGGAAGAGTATTTTCTCAAGAGCTTTGTGGAGGTCCACACGTACCAAATACCGGAATAATG
>CAYTMN010000074.1:2371-2980 GCA_964438925.1 uncultured Candidatus Peribacteria bacterium | reverse complement strand
CCCATATACAAAAAGTTAAAAAATAATTGCGTTGTTATTTTTTGTCTTTTTATTTTATTTTGTTTTATATATCTAGATTTTTTACGTGTTTTGCCTTTGCTTGGATAAATCTTCTTCTTGGCGCTACTTCATCTCCCATAAGTATCTTAAACATTTCATCTGCCTTTTGTGCATCTGCTACTGTTACTCTCATCATCTTACGAGTATCTGGGTTCATAGTTGTTTCCCAAAGTTGTTCTGGATTCATTTCTCATAGACCTTTATAACGTTGAATATTTTCTCCGTTTACTCCAAACTCATCGATAACTCTTTGTTTCTCATCGTCTGAATACACATACCAAGACTGTTTTCCTTTTACAAGTTTATAGAGAGGTGGTTGAGCAATATAGAGGAAACCTCCATCTATGATAGCTCTAAAGTATCTAAAGAAAAATGTCATAAGGAGCGTTCTAATATGTGCTCCATCTACATCGGCATCCGTCATGATAACGATACGGTGGTAACGTAGGCGAGTGATATCAAAGGTTTCCCCGATTCCTGTACCCATAGCGATAATCAAGTTTTTGATTTCGTTATTTGCAAATATCTTATCAATACGAGCTTGTTCAG
>CAYTMN010000074.1:0-2361 GCA_964438925.1 uncultured Candidatus Peribacteria bacterium | reverse complement strand
TTTCCACGAAGTGGAAGGATAGCTTGATTTTCTCTATTTCTTCCTTGTTTTGCAGAACCTCCTGCCGAATCTCCCTCGACTATATAGAGTTCTGAAATATTTGGATCTTTACTTGAACAGTCAGCGAGTTTTCCAGGAAGAGCCATACCTTCAAGTGCTCCTTTACGGATAACTGTATCACGAGCAGCACGAGCAGCAAGTCTTGCTTTTGCAGCCAAAAATACTTTTTCACAAATATGTTTTGCTGTTGCTGGATCTTCTTCTAAAAACTCAAGAAACTTCTCAGAAAAAACTGCGTCTGTCGCTCATCTAGCTTCTGGCGTTCCAAGTTTTGCTTTTGTTTGTCATTCAAATTGAGGATCTTCAACTTTTACAGAGATAACTGTAACGATACCTTCGATAACATCTTCATTTGTGAGATTTTGATCTTTTTCTTTAAGAATTCATTTATCTCTCATGTACTTGTTGATAGTTCTTGTGAGAGCTGTTCTATACCCAGTCATATGAGAACCTCCTTCTGGAGTGTGAATGTTGTTTACAAAACTGATAATATTTGAAGAAAACTCTTTGTTATACTGTATTGCGATTTCAACATTGATTTTGTCTTTTTCTTTTTCAACATAAAAAATATCTCCAAGTGCTTCCTCGTTTTTATTGAGGAAGTGAACATATGATTTGATACCTCCTTCAAAGTAGTATTTGTATCTTTCACCTGTTCTCTCATCACTGAGAATAATAGTAATTCCTTTTGTAAGATATGCTTGTTGTCTGAGTCTTGCTTGGATAGTTTTATAATCAAAAACAGTGCTTATCTTGAAAATAGCAGCATCAGGATAAAAACGGATAATCGTTCCTTTTTTATCAGTTTTACCAATAACTTTGATATCACCTGTAGAAACTCCAAGTTCAAATGATTGGTAACTTTCTTTTCCGTCTCTATGAACCCATGCTTCAAGTTTTGTAGAAAGTGCATTTACAACAGACGCTCAAACTCCATGGAGTCCTCATGAAACTTTATACCCGCCACCTCAAAACTTTCCTCATGCATGAAGAACGGTTAGGATAGTTTCTAGAGTTGATTTTCCTGTCTTTGGATGTACTTCTGTAGGAATTCATCTTCCGTTATCTTCAACAGTACAACTTCCGTCTTTTCCAAGAGTTACTGTGATCTTATCACAGTGTCCTGCCATAGCTTCATCGATAGAGTTATCTACTATTTCCCATACAAGGTGATGTAGTCCTCTCTCATCTGTAGACCCAATATACATTCATGGTCTTTTTCTTACTGGTTCGAGACCTTCTAGTACCTGAATATTTTCAGCACTATAATTTTGTTTATTTTCAGACACAAACTTATCGTTAATACTAAATTTTCAATGTGAGGATTTTAGCGAAAATTAAAAGAAAAGCAAGTAAAGAAATTTCAATGAAATATCAAATCCTTGCTTTTTACCTAAAATACTTTTGAATTAGTTTTTTCCACTAAAGAAATTCCCACCTATTTCCACATACCTAAAGTCAATCATTTTTCTTTTTCTGGTTTTTTCTACAAAACTTTCTACTACCTCTGTTCTTAAAAGGTGTCTTTCTCCCCAAAGTACAGGAATCTTTCCTCTGAGTAAAACTCCTTGAGGACGTATCTCCATAAATACTTGTGGTTTAAGCGTTTCCTCTGTATGCCCAAATTTTTTGAGAAATCATTTGTGTGCAGGAGCTTGAGTAAACTTTTGAGATTGTGAAACAACTTCATTCATAGTTTCCGTAAGTAATTTTTTAGCCAGCACAATATCGCTTTTTGCACTGAGCAAAAAATCTGTTGTGATAAATATCCATCCTTTTTGTTTTGAAATATTTTTAACAGATCTTTCAAAAATTATTTTGTTTGGGAAAGAACGGTACATACCGTTTGGCCCTGAAAGTCATAGCTCTTGAATAACGGTTATCAAGGGGCTAATTTTTATAATCCTTCAAAATACATTTTCTTCTTCTATCTCGATCACATCTCCTGCGCTATAGATACTATCTTTGAGTCCAATAACAAACCATGCAATAAAAGAGGAAATGACATCTCTAAGCGCGAGTCATAGTGCAGTATCAAGGATTGCAAGAAATGGGAGTATAGTGAGAAACTCTGAAAAAAAGAAAAATACTAACAGAGAAAATAAAAGTGCATTTTTTGTCCATTTAGCTATAGAGAGGAGTACTTGTTTTTTCTCTTCGGTAAATGAGTCTTTTGCCTTTATGCTTTTCTGAATCAGTTTTGAAGAAAAATAGAAAATACAGAAAAGAGTTACGAATATTATCAACTTCGTTACCATTTCTTTTATTTGTATTTGTAGAGCGATTTGAGACTTATTAAGA
>CAYTMN010000073.1:0-3111 GCA_964438925.1 uncultured Candidatus Peribacteria bacterium | reverse complement strand
TTGAGATATATTTTCAGATAAAAAGCCAGTTGCTGAAGTAGAGTTAGAGTCAGCAAAAGAAACTCAAAAGAGTATCTCTGTATCTCCTACGGGTTTAGAAACACTCAAAGTACCAACACCTACTGACACAGTGGATACTCCTAAAAAAGAAGCTTCAGTTCCAGTATCTCCAAAAGAAACTCCAAAAGTTATTCCTGTTCCAAAAGACACACTCGCAAAGACTCTCTATAGCGAGATACAATCACAAGTACAAAAACTCGATGCTGTACAAGAGACGCAAGACCAGCAAATATTTGAAAAGTTTTCTAAAAGAATTCTCAAAAGTGACAATATGTTTCTCGAAGATGGTGTCTGGTATACCTATGTGTACCCAAACTACCAAAGCTTTGGAAAAGGAGTGGTTCCTTCGTCTACGGACATAGTAAGCTGAGGTCTCAAGTATGACTCTACTGTGCTTATGCTTGACGGGAAAGTCTGAGCTGCGTTTCTCACAAACTATACAAAAGTGAAACTCGTAAGCGATAGTATCATAGCTGGAGTTGCAGATAAGCGTACGTTTTTACGTGAACTTGTAGATGATAAAAAATACATCCACGGTGATACCGACGAAGTGTTTAAAAAACTCAAGTCTACCACTCAGGACTTGACCTCAGGGCTTGGGCAGTCAAAAAAGATAGCAAAGGTATACAACTATATCACTTCCAACATATCATACACTACCAAGTTTGATACTAGCAACAAGAAACTTTCTTCTGGTATAGAAACCTACAGTTCCAAGGTTTGAGCGTGTGGTGGTTACTCTAAACTCTTTTTATATATGCTTTCGTTTGCTGGAGTATCTGACGTAAGTGTTGTACGTGGTCATGTAGTCGATGCTGCTGATTTTCCAAACATAGGGCACGCATGGGTAAGAGTCTGAGGACTGTACTATGATCCTACGTTTGATGACCCTGTTTGAGCGTCAAAGGCACGTGGGTTTTGAGACTACAAGTACTTTGCACTTCCAAAAGATATATTTTATACCAACAGATTTAACGTATGAACGCTTCCAAGTTCTCTCAAGTCTGGAAGTATGTCAGCGAGAAAAGAGTATGTACAGGAACAGCTCTACAAAGTTGCAGATAAATACAAAAATGCAGACTATGCCCTACTTGAGTGAGTGAGTTTTAGAAAAAAACATGGTTTAACAGCAAAAGATACTATCACTCTTTCTATCCTCAAGGATATTGTTCCCTACTATGAAGTAGTAGATAATGCAGTTATAGAAAACGATACACTTCGTGCGATACAAGACGTAAAGTTTTATAGAGTTGATGAGGGAAATATAGATACTCTTCTCAAACAAATATCGTACAATCTCGATGGATATAAGCTCTTTAAATGGGATGATGGAAGTTATAGGCTCGCCTATAAAGTAGAGTATAAAGAAATTAGTCTAAAATAGTGGTATAATTTGTAGGATCTTTGAGTCCTTTACTAAATCTATACAAGATACTGTTAGGATCAATCTTTTTCGTTTTCTTGAGATCAAGGAAATACTCACCTTTTTCAGGAGTTGATATCCAAAGAACTCATGTAGTTTCGTTTATTCTTACCGTTCATTGAGTAAAAATATAGGAAGAATCCTGAGTCTTCATATATACTATACTTCACATTTTATAAAAAGAGGCATGAGGTGTTTGTATAACACTATCTACTTTTGTACCAACATCTGTGAGACGGTCATATAACTCTCTTTCATTTGGTTGCTCTTGATACACTTCAGCATCGTATATACAATGGGTTTCCTCTTCACCATTTTTGTTTTTTAAAACAACCATTTGTATATTTTCTGCTACTTTTGTCTCTCGTACCATAGAGTAAGACTCACTCGTATCTAAATGGTGATATGTTACTTCTTTAGAAACCGTATTTACAGCTCTTAAAAATTTTACACTGAGTTTGTACTCCTCATCTTCTTGCGATACTATCGTATCTTCTTTTGCGTTGTATAGTCAGTATCCATTTTCATCTCTAAAGGGAACGATTTCAGATGCATCATTTCAGATAGTGATTATTTCTACATTGTTCAATGTTCTGAGAAGTCTTCCAGAACTTGCTTCATAAATACTCCACTCATCTCCTTCACCTTTGAGGATAAATTTATCTACACTGAGCATACCTGCGAGTTTTCCGTTTTTTGGCAGTGGTACGTGAAGTGTTTGAGATTTTTTTGTCCAGTTGTATACTCATACATACTGTGCCCCGTTGAGGTCATCTGAAAATATACATAAAAAGTCTCCATTTCCAGTAGCTTCCACATGGAGTGTTTTTTTATTTGTGAGCACCATTTCATAGTCAGTATCTTTTTTTACAAAAAGCGATTTTGTTCCATCAAGAACTCTTTTTGCTAGTAGGAATTCATCATTTTCGTTTTTTATACCTTGTCTTTCTATTTCGTAGTTTTCTCCTTCTATTTGTATAAATGAGCGAGTAAGAACCTTTCTAGAAGGCATATTCGGCATAATATCAACAACTCCATTTGGACCTATAGCGAGAGCAATAGTCATGATATTTTCGCGTACTTGTTGTTGAATAGTAGTTACCTTTCCATCGCTGAGACTTTTGTTAAGTCTTGCGTTGAGTAAGAGGTTGAGAAATATTTCTCTGAGAAGCATAAAAGTTGCTTGAGGATTGCTTGATTGTATTTCACTGGGAATATTGAGTCAATGTATGTTGTTTCAAAGAGCTTCTAGAAAAGCATCGGACATAATGAACCTTTTTATTTCCTGAGCTTCTTTTCCTGTAATTTCTTTTTTTTCTACAATTCTTTTAAAAATATCGCAGTATTTTTCTATTTGCTCTGTAGATACTTCCGTCTTTTCTCATACTCAAATAGCGACTTTATGAAAGAGTCAAAGAGTTTCACTGTTTGTTAAGTAATTGAAACCAACTTCGTATGCTTGAGTTTTTGTAAGTGCCATAAAAAATATTATTTTTAGTAAGTATAGTATTTTATATATAGTTTATGTTTTTTGTCAATATGTACTTTTATGGATTACGGTAAAAACACGAGTTATATTGACTTTTTAAATTATATGGCTATAAAACTACAACTAACCCATACATTTT
>CAYTMN010000072.1:0-3202 GCA_964438925.1 uncultured Candidatus Peribacteria bacterium | reverse complement strand
ATGTTCACACTCTCAAACGCTCTCTACTTATGAGCTTTGAGATCGCAGAACTTGGAAAACCATTTACCATCATCTACAACCAAAAGGGTGGGAGAGACTACACAAAGTTTATAAAAAAGATACACGAAACACTTCCGTTTACACATAAAGTGTTTGACGCTGAAAAGATACTTCAAAGCGAGCATGACTTTTTTACACACATCAAAGAAACTATTTCACAAGCAAAAAACCACGAAAACTATGTGTTAGAGCATATATATTTTACTGAAAAAGACGAAATACTTTCTCTCCAGTCAAAAACAGAAACCCTAGAACAGGCAGTAGAAAAATATGTACAAAAACATCCAGAAATACCACATATGTTTTTTGAAAAGAGAAGACTAGAAACCCTCAAAAAAGTGTTTGGAGATATGTTTTATGAAAAAACCAATTCTTTCTCAAAGAAGATAGATAGTTTTGTACTCCATTCACACTCTTCTTTGCCGATATTTTTTGTGTTGATGTATGCTATTTTCCACCTTACGTTTACTGTAGGAGGGTACTTTGCCGATATCTTTGATACATTTTTTATTTGGCTTCAGGAAGTCTTGAAAAGCACTATGGGAGAAGGATTTTTCGCTTCACTTTTTGTAGAGTGATTTGTCTGAGGGATAGGAGCTCTTTCAGTGTTTTTACCAAACATCCTCATACTTTTTTTGTGTCTCAACGTTTTAGAGCAGAGTGGATACCTCTCACGCATCGCGTTTATCCTCGACCGATACTTGCGTAAAGTTGGGGTCAACGGAAAAGCTTCAGTATCGCTACTTATGGGATTTGGGTGCAATGTCCCTGCCATAATGACTCTTCGTACACTGCAAACGTTTCGTGAAAGAGTCATCGTTGCAGCTATGATACCATTTATGAGTTGTAACGCGAGACTCCCAGTATTTGTACTCATTATCGGAGCATTTTTTCCACTTCAGTATCAAGCACTAGTCCTATTTTGCCTCTACCTCATAGGGATACTTGTTGCAGTGGGAACAGGAGTATTGCTCAACTCAACACTCAAACCTGAAAAGAAAGTATTTATCCTTGAACTTCCTCGTTACAAGATACCTGACCTCAGACTCCTCGCACTCTCGACACTCAGACCACTCAAACACTTCTTTTTCAAAGCGTGAGTTCTCATACTCCCTATTAGTATCGTGCTATGGCTCTTGTTTTCTTTTCCTCGTGTCGATGGACAAGTTGTCCCAGTTGAGCAAACTTACGCAGGACAAGCAGGGCATATAGTGTCATACGTATTTGCTCCTATGGACTATGACTGGAAGATATCAACCGCACTTATTGCGGGGATAGCAGCAAAAGAAGTCGTTGTATCGACTCTTGGAACCATCTATGCAGTAGAAGACCAAAGTGAAGAAGGTATAAAAGAAGCGTTTAAAAATGATCCAAATTTCAATATGTGAGTGGTGCTCAGTCTTCTCATATTTATCCTTATCTATACTCCGTGTATGACCGTTATCGGTACACTGGGGTATGAGTTGGGGTGGAAGTGGGGACTTTTTGGAGTCATATATCCTACTGCTCTTGCTTGGATACTCGCACTTATAACCTACAAAGCATATTTCTTTTTTGCATAACTATGAAAACACTCAACCATATCTATGCTCTTTGAACCTACACTATTGCTCGTATTCACTGTTCTTCAGATGACGCGCAAAAACTCGAAAGACTCGGGATATTTGAAGGAGAACAAATCACTCTCGTAAAAAACAGTAAAAAAGATGCATCGATTGTTATAGAAAATATGGATGCAAACTTTGTGCTTGATAAAGAAATAGCAAAGGGAATTACCATTAAAGACATATAGATGAAAAGCCCTCTTACGAGTATTCCAAGTATTGGGAAATCTATCGCTGAGGATCTCAATAATATTGGAATTTATGAAGTGCAAGACCTCGTAGGGAAAGACCCTCAAGCACTTTTTGACGCTTCAAACGCGTATGCAGGATGTGTACAAGATAGGTGTTTGCTCTATACGTTTCGCTGTGCAGTATACTTTGTAAACACTCCGGAACATCTTCAAAAAAGCGAAAAACTCAAGTGGTGGAACTGGAAAGATAGGTAAAATAATCATAGCAATATATTTTGACTTTTTATTGTATATGAGTTTAATATCATAACTTTAAAAATTATTTTCCTCTATGCTAGCGAGAACTGGAGCTCAAACTTCTACTATACGTGCAACTGACACAGCTCAAAAAACTCCAGGAATTACTGTCGGGAGACTCGTCTGAGCTCACCCTGAAGTGATGAAAAAAGTCACAGCCGTAAAAAGAGAAATACAGGGTCTTACATGACTTCCAAAAAGCCTCAATATCTTTGATGGTCAGAGAGTACTTTCTTCTCATACTATCACTTGTGCCGATATAGAAGCTCTTAAAACTCAAACAACAGAGTCAGTACAGGACAACATTGACTGGTTACAAATCTACTATAAACAACTCGCAGTGTTTCAAAAAGCTATCGAAGGTATGGCGAGTCCTCGTGATATAGAAAAAGAGCTTTCAAATCCAAAGTACACACATATTACGTATGTTGATACAACCGTACTCAACAGAGTTATAGGACAACTTCCATCGCTCTCATTTGTAGATGGACTTCTAAAGATTCCCGCATTTGCTGGAGTAAAGTTTAGTGGAGTGACACTCAAAAAACTCCTAGAAAAAGTACACAATATTTCTCATATAGAGATGTTGTTTGATCTTCCACAAGTAAAAGAGATGTCTTTTGATACACAAACTATTAATTTTTTGTACAAACAGGCAAAGAGTATTGATGCACTCGATGCTATCATAGCAGGAATAAACCCAAGAAAAAGAAAAGCAAAATCGCAAGATGCACTGGCAACAACACAGGTACAAGATACGGTAAAGTATGATGCTCAAACAGTACTGCAAATAGTTGAGATAATCGTAAAAGACTCTATCTATCCTGTAGAACACAAACAACATAGGATAGTCGAAACTTTTGGTATAGTAGACCCTGAAAAAGACTTTGAAGGTCTAGATAGAGGATACATACTCAAAGAACTTTTTGAACTCACTCACCTTAGAGGGATAAAGTGGGAAAAATGGTTTTACGATAAACTCAAGAAAACCGCACTATGAAAAGTTCTTGATGACCAGATAGCTATAGGAAAAAGATAAAAAAAAGCCTT
>CAYTMN010000071.1:0-3439 GCA_964438925.1 uncultured Candidatus Peribacteria bacterium | reverse complement strand
TCCTCTCAAATAGAGTCTTTAGAGGCACATGGGATTATCTAATTTCCTTTACAAAACCACATTTTTTTTTAAACTAAGTTCAAGTTAACATATTTCCATATGAAAGATTACATAAAAAAGTACACTCAAAAAAGATTTTTTTCACAAATATCTATACTTTGAGTAAGTTTTTTCCTAGCGCTCTGAATATACTTTTTCGTAGGAAATTCATCTGTTGGGAAACTCGTAAAAACCAACATACAAGAAGCTTGAAACTATAGTAACGATGCAAGTGGAGATATCTCTATAGAAAAGGATACTTCCTACAATGACCAGATTATGGTAAAATCAAATAGAAATATGTCGAAAGTAAAGGCATTTTCTATAACATTTACCTACAATGCAGAGAACTTAGATATTAAATTTTTCAGTTCCCTTTTTGATGGGGCAAGCCTACAAAATATATCAAATGAAGCAGGAATAGCGACTGTTTTTCTCCAATTTGATGATCCAAGAGATATAAAAAAGTGAGATTATTTAATCCTCTTAAAAACTGCTAGAAAAGAAGATAAACTTGAGTTTGTAAATATGATGAATGCAAATTTTAGAGACGAAAAATGAGAAAATTATCTCCTTTCAACGTCTGGAATAGATTTTTAATCACAAAACATTTTTGACTTTTGTATATCAATACCCATAATAATCCTAGTAATAGGATTATTTTTTAACTTTTTACATATGAGCGTATCTACTGGCGGAGTAAAACTAAGAGAGCCTCAAATAGAAATAGGTGAACAGTTTGACGAGATTGAAATTCATAACCCTATTGATACTCATCAACATTGGAGAGGGGCAGAACATGCAACAAAAATACTTCCTACAGCAAAGACTGCAGATGGAAAACTCATTCGCAATATTCACAATGAGCATAGAGCAGATCTCATGTTTGATACAGTTGTTCCAATAACAGGAAGAATATATTCTGCTGCAGTTGGTATGCCAAATCTTATACCTGAACATATTGATACAAAAGAGGCACTACTTTCCTATAACTCGAGAGTTTTAGCTCTTTTAGAAAAAGAACAAATCGATAATTTTACCCCTTGGTACAAAATATCGTTCACTAAAAATCTTACTCCAAAAATAATAGAAGAATGTTATAATACCTGACTTCCAGTAAGTGTGAAATTTTATCCAGGTGGAGCAACTACAAATGCAGAATGAGCTATGACAGAGTTTGACGTGGATACTCAAGCTGAAAATCTTGAAATGATGGAAAAGTTATGAATTCCTTTTTCTCTTCATAGCCAAACAAGCCTCCAACACGATGAAGATGGAAACATAACAGCTTGATTTGTAGATAGAGCCGAGAGAGAATTCGTGGACCAAGTCATCCCAAAAATCGCAGAAAAATACCCAAAACTCAAAATTATTATAGAACACATAAGTACCAAAGAATCAGTGGAAATGGTAAAGAAGTTTCCAAATGTTTATGGAGGAGTAACTCCAAGTCATATGTTCCATACAAAGCATGACCTTATTGGTTCAGGGCAAATGAAGCCACACAACTTCATTACACCAGTACCAAATGAACCAGAAGATAAAAAAGCAATTAGAGAGCTTGTACTATCAAGACATCCAAGAGTCATGTTTTGAACAGACTCAGCTCCGCACAGTGAAGATAAAAAAGAATGTGCTGTTTGTGCTTCAGGAGTATTTAGTTCTCCTATCGCTCTCCAAAAAATTGCAGAATTTTATTATTCAAATGCTGATAAAATAGAGAGAAAAACATGAGAAGAAGGCCTTTCATATAAACAACTTGTACAAAAAGCCATGCAAGAGTTTACAAGTGACACCGCACAAGAGGTATATGGTCCAGTTCCTGAAAGCTCAAAAAAAGTTGTAAAACTAAAAAGAAAGGATATGAAAATTCCAGATAGATTTTTCATTGCTGGCGATAAGATTGGAGATAAAGATATTTGAGTAGTACCTATGGAGGCTGGAAGTACGATATCTTGGACGATAGATAGTATAGGTGGAAAAGTAGTTCAAATTACCAATCAGTGAGTTGAGTTTCAACAAGCAGCATAATACTCTTTATATTTTTACTTAAAGCTTATGTGAATTCATATACCATTTGGAGTGCTAGATAAAGCTATTATCCCTGCAACTCAATCAATACTTGATATGCTTGTAGAAAAAGCTTGAGGTGATCCTGAAATAGTACTCGAAAGAATGAAAGAGCTCTTCCCTGAAGGTGGGTTCAATCTAAAAATAATGGATATTTTAGCAAAGATACTACCAGAACCTTGATTGTATCAAGAAGATGCAATTCTTGGTATTGAAACTCAGTCAAAAACAGGACTTTGAGCTGGAATCATCAAATACGTTGACCAAATGCATCTATGGAGAGCTCTCTTTCCTCTTTTTGGAAGTGTTACTCTCTGAGGAATTACTGGACGAGAACAAGTAGGAAATGATTTTCGCCCAAGGTCTGGAAGACTCACTCTTCAAGCAAGTGGATGGAACGCTTTTTGACTCCCAAATGATGGAGTAGATAAAACTGCGGCAAAACTAGAAATAGCTAGAATACAATGAAAACTTCCTCAAAATCTTTTTATAAATATCTGTAATAGTCTTACCGTAGCAGATGAAGAATCAAAAGTAAATGAAATGGGGTATATGGTAGAAAAATTATTCCCATATACACAGTTATTTGAGCTCAATTTTTCGTGCCCAAATCAAGCTGGAGCAGATGCAGCACAAAAAAGTACAAAACTTTTAAGAAGTATCATAAAGAAAGCAAAAGAAGCAAATGAGAAAAAAGCCTTAGAGCTTTGAGAGGAACCAAGAAAGCTCATGGTGAAAATAGGTCCTATGGTAATAGGTGATGAAAATCCTGAAGATCTCAGTCCAGAACAAGTAACAGCAATGGCAGAAATATGTGATGAAGAAGGGATTGATGGAATGATGGTAAATAATACTTCAAAAAATAGAACGGGAATTCCAAAAGAACTCGACCCAGGAAAAGGATGACTGAGTGGAGCTCTTCTCATTGCACGTTCAAAAGCAACAATAGAACATCTTAGAAAGATTGGATATTCAGCTCCCATCATTGGTCTAGGATGAGTTGGAACTGGAAGAGATGCTGAAGAACTCAAAATGAGTTCAACAGTATTATTAGAGGCTTGAGCAGACTATCAACAAATGGTGACATGACTTCTTCTTAGTCCACTCAATATTGTACGAGTAAACCACCATGTTGATAACTACCTAGAAAATAACTTCTAATTTCAAAAAAAATTAGAAAAACTACCCTTGAGGTAGTTTTTCTGTATAATCAACACATAATTATTGAGATATACCTATGCGACTTTTTGATACTCATACACATATTTACCTCAGCGAAAAAAAGACAGAAACAGAAGTGATACGAGACATAGAGACAGATGAAAATCTC
>CAYTMN010000070.1:3074-3598 GCA_964438925.1 uncultured Candidatus Peribacteria bacterium | reverse complement strand
TTTTCATCAGAACTTGCTAACATAGCTTTGATATTGTCTCGTATTCTTCTAGCTCTTCATCACATAATTTTTGAAAGGTCTTCTGCATTTCTTATAGTGTCAATATAAGTGTGTAGAAAATCATTAAAACTTTTGATAAAGTATTCAAATCTATCGTTAAATATCTCAAGAGAAGCTCATTTAAGTTCAGCGAGAATTATAGGTTCCCCATATCTAGTTCCATTATTATAAAATCGAAATTCTAAGCCATTTGTAAGTATAAGTTTTGCATACCCAAAGTATCTTGAAAGTTGTTCTGATTTTTCTATTTTATCAAGAGAAATATTTATATCTTTATGTTCTGCATAACATACAGGGAACATATTATCCATAAATATAAAATCAGGAGCTCAATGCTCACTTCTTGAAGGTTCATTAGTAACTTTATATCCTGTCAGTTCCTTGAAAAAGTCTTGCAAGGCAGGGCGATAGCTATGCTCTGTTGCTTTTCAAGAACTATAGACAGTCTGCATTGCTGAAAGATA
>CAYTMN010000070.1:0-3064 GCA_964438925.1 uncultured Candidatus Peribacteria bacterium | reverse complement strand
TAAACTATCTCCGACTTTCAAACTTTGAGTTCCTAAAAAAGCTGATTTTACATCTTCTTCAGTTCAAGCCTTATCTAGCCTGTTGAGTAAAACAGTATAACTTTTATCTTTCCATCTTTTTATAACCATATTCTGGCAATATTTTCTATTTCCCTCATTCTACTCACCCACCTCATTTACACAAGCCAAATACATACAAATTAATTTTTGATTTACGTTTCAAAATTACACATCTCTCTTCTCCATCATCGCTATACACACCTTTATATCAAAATACTTCACTTCCCCTCTTCCCTCACTCTCCCACTTCTCCTTGACCTCCTTGAGCTTTTCCACCTTGCCAGAAAAACTGTTGTTTATGATCGTAACTATGAGTTTTATGGTCTTGAGATCTACGAGTGAAAGTATACGTAACAAAGGCAATTTGCCTGTAGCGTATAACTCTATAATGTGGTCCTCTATAGTTTGAAGCCCTATATCACGTATGGTGGCTATTTCCCTGAGTGTTTTACCACTCTCAAACAACTCAAGCGTCTCGTCATAGGTACTTCTTTTCCCTCTTTTACTAGATGTTTTTGACTTTTTAGGACTGGAGATGATCTCTCAAGTAGGTCTCGGTGCTGCTACTTGTACCTTGCCCGTACATACGTCACACATACCACAGTTGGCTCCTATCTTTTTGAGGTCGAGTTCGTCCCCAAAGTACGAGAGTATGTAACGCTTGCGACACGAAGAGTTAAAGAGCATCTTTTTTATGTGGGCGAGTTTATCGTACGCCTCTTTTTCGAGGAGTTCTTGGTGTTTCCAGTCTATGAGTATGTGAGAAAACACACGTTTTTCTTGCGTCAAAGTAACTCCCCTCCCACGGAAGCCTTCAGCGACTTTTGTCGGGTCGACACCTTTTTCGAGGATACCGTATTTTTCAAAGAGTTTGAGTATGTTGGAAACTCTCATATCGCTTTTTATACCGCTCTCACTCGCCATAACATACTGTGTTTTGAGGAGTATCTCTCCTTTTCACTCTCACAGAGCAAACGGTTTGTAGAGATAGTGGTAAAAGTCTATTATTTCTTCTTTAGTTGGGTAGGTGTTTTCTATAAAATACTCTTGTGTTTTTTCGTCTTGGTAGCTGGCGATGACGACTCATAAACTGTTTTTTCCGTCACGTCCTGCACGTCCTACTTCTTGGTAGTAACTCTCTATACTTCACGGAAAGTTGTAGTGTATGACAAAACGTATATCACTTTTATCTATCCCCATACCAAACGCATTGGTCGCAACCATGACTTGGTACTCGTCGTTCATAAATCGGCTTTGTTCACGGTCTCGCTCTTCCCCTTGCATCTCTCAGGTGTACTTTCACACACTCACTCAGAGCATTTGCAGATGGTCATAGACCTCTCACACTGCTTTACGACTGGAACAGTAGATGATACCACTTCCTTTTATCTGGTTGACTATCTCCATAACTTTGTCGAGTTTTTCGACCGTCTTGTTGAGGATGCGTACTGCTAAAAAGATGTTTTTTCTGTCAAACCCTGCGGTAAATACTTTGGGTTTGGTGAGGTGCAGTCTGCCAGTGATGTCGAGTCTGACTTTTTCGGTAGCGGTGGCAGTGAGTGCCATAACGGGAAAAGTGTTTTTGGTACGTAGACTTTCTATAAACTCACGTATCTTCATGTAGCTTGGGCGAAAGTCGTGTCCCCACTGACTCACACAGTGTGCCTCATCGACGGCGATGCAGGCTATCTTGACGCTTTGCATAATGCGTAAAAACTCACGAGAGTTGAGACGCTCAGGAGCGATGTAGAGAAACTTGAGTTTCGGACGTTTGAGGGTGCTGTCTCCTCCTGTCAGACGCAGGAAAATGTCGTGCTTATACTCATCACTCACGGTTGAGTTTATGACTCCTACATCTATACCACGAGACTCCAACACATCGACTTGGTCTTTCATAAGCGATATGAGCGGAGAGATGACGATAGTGAGTCCTTCGAGGTAGAGTCAGGGTATTTGGTATGTGAGAGACTTTCCTCCACCTGTGGGCATAAACACGAGAGTATCATGTCCGTGTATGACACTCTCTATTATCTCGAGTTGTCAGGGACGAAAACTGGTGTATCAAAAATAGGTTTCTAGGAGTTCTTCGAGTTGCTCTTGCATCGAGTGGTATTATTTTTAGGTACCTACTGTATCTATATATGTGAGTTTTTCAACCTCATTTTTTATATATTTTCCCACCAAAAAAACACTATTTTTTCACATTTTTCAAAGGGTATTTGAAAGCATATGTATGCTCAAGGCACTTTTTTTTGTTTGTAGATATATAACACCCTCATTTTGACGTTTGTCACTTTTAGATATACTGTATATGCTTTATTTCTTAACCAAAAACACTATGAGACAAGAAAGCACTCTAAGTATGGTTAGGGAAGGAGCTCAGTTAACTGGGGTGACACTCCTTGCCGCCACACAATTATTACATCCAGTAGAAGCGAGAGCTGACGAAGTGAAAGCTCGAGCACAACATCTACTGACTCACTCTCAAGCCGTAGGAAACCATATATATGGTCTATGAGCCAACAGAGGTAACGTCATCGTGATTAACTGATGTGCCTACAGAGTCATGACACGTTTGAAACACCCGGTAGAAAAACACAATGGCACGGTAGAAGTGGTACCAGGAAGTTTAGGAAAATACGAAGAGGCTGATGGATCACAGGTATGTGACAAAGGACTCGAAGATAAAAACATAGGACTCGAACCGATGGGAGAAAACATCTATCGCGTTTCAGGACAACCACTCGTGGTAGTAACGGAGGTAGACGGAGGAGCAACCCTTTTCCCAGGATTCTATGACGCACATGCAAAAAAGTGGAAAGTCAAAGACTTTACCCTAGGATTTACCCTTACGAAAATACCTGCAGAAATGCATCTTTGAGAATAAACATACAAAACCCCGCAAAAGCGGGGTTTTTTAAACGGTATTATTTTATAGTAGCATTGAGTCTTGCGAGTTGTTTTTCAAAGTCCTCATACCTCCAAGCTGCATTGGAGACATTGG
>CAYTMN010000069.1:3422-4011 GCA_964438925.1 uncultured Candidatus Peribacteria bacterium | reverse complement strand
GAACTATATGAATGCTTGGAAAAGCAGTAATCTACTGAAGTGCAAATGATGTCTATACAGAATCAAGAGTCATAAGAAATACGTCAGCAACAAACACTGATGGAATGTATATAAACTATGGAAGTACTGATTCTGCAAATAACACTATCAAGTTTTATGGAGCAGCAAATGCTGAGATGATGAGAATGAAAAACAATGGAAATTTTTGAATTTGAGATGCTGACCCACAAGCAAAATTAGCAGTTAATTGAAATGTAAATTTTTCAGGAAATTTGAATACTTGAGGAAGATGACAAACTGATTGGTACAATATAAACACAGGATCTATTTGAGCTTGGACATCTATTTACTCTTATGGACCAATATGTACATCAAATGCCTCATGAAACTGTACTGCAGCGTGAGGAGTGGTAATTTGATCAACAAATGATTCAGCATTAGTAAACATACGTAATGATGGAATAATAAAAGCATCAAGGCTCAATATAACTAATGGTTCACACTTTAAGATGAATCTTGCTCATTGTTGATGAGCTTGTGCGGGGAATCACACTCTCAATACTTGGACGAGTGCGACAGGGTATACTTG
>CAYTMN010000069.1:0-3412 GCA_964438925.1 uncultured Candidatus Peribacteria bacterium | reverse complement strand
AAGTATACAACACAGATACTGCAAATTTTGTGAAGAGTGGTGGTACAGTAACCATAAATCAAGCAGGAGTATATATGATACGTGAACAGGCTATGGCTGTACCAGCTGCAGCTACGAGTTATATGGGGGCTGCATACTATTGTCCATTTATTAACGGTTCAGCAAACTGTTTATGAGATGTATGACTTGAACATAGGTATTGACCTGCAGGATACCGGAGCCAAGGACGGAGAGAGTATGTAGCATATCTTTGAGCAGGAACTACAGTAGCTTGGGGGTACCATCCTGTACAGGCTATGACAAACTGGTGTCATGATAGTTATTGTAGTATAGAAATTATTCGTATAAACTAGTAGATATCGTAGAAAAATTATTGACTTTCAAGGGTGATACTATATAAACAGTAGTGTCATCTTTGCTTTTACAAAGATATTTTAAGAAATTATGACTATTTGAACCATTGTTTGATTTATATTTTTACTAATGCTTTCGGGATTTTTCTCTTCTACAGAGATAGCTCTTATGAGCATTCCTTCACATAAAGTAGAGTCTCTTGTACGTTCAGGTAGATGGGGGGCTCGCCAAGTTCAGAACCTCAAGAAAAATACCGACAAACTTCTCGTTGCTATCTTAATAGGAAATAATCTTGTTAATACTCTGATTGCTTCTTTAGCAACCAAGATTGCCATAGATATGGCTGATACTTCAGGTATGGAGCAGTCTATCGCTGTATGACTCTCTACAGGATTTATTACTTTCCTACTCTTAACGTTTTGAGAAATAATTCCAAAGAGTTTTTGAAGTAAAAATGCTGAATCCCTTGCTATTTTTTCTGCATATCCTTATAAAGTACTCCTTACAGTATTTGCGCCAGTTATTTTTATTTTCGAAGTACTTATAAATCTATTTACCGGAAAAAGTAGATCTCATCATACTATGTCTGATGAAGAACTCGAAAGTTTTATAGATCTTTGAAAAGATGCGGGGACGATAGATGAGTCAGAGCATAAAAAACTCATAGGAGTTTTAGAACTCGACAATCTCACTGCAGAAGATATTATGACACCAAGAGTTGATATAGAAGGGGTATCAGATGAAGCTACAGTACAAGATGCTATTGAGCATTTTATGCAACATGAGCACACAAGAATCCCTATCTATACAAAGGAGATAGATAAAATTCATAGTTTTATCACTATGAGAGATCTTTTTACCCTTAAAGAGCAAAAACAAGAACATAAGAAACTGAAAGAAGTCCATCTTCGTAAAGTTCTCAGAATCCCTCTCAATCAACCACTTGATAAACTTTTAGAGCTTCTACAAAAAAACAACAAGCATCTGGCTATTATTATAGATGAGTATGGTGGAGTTGCGGGGCTTATAACTATGGAAGATATTATAGAAGAGGTATTTTGAGAAATACATGACGAGTCAGATACAGAGTTTGAAGAGATAAAAGAGATAGAAAAAGATGTACTGCTTATAGATGCTACAGTGATGATAGATGAAGTATTAGAAGTGTTTGACTTGGAACTCTATCACATAGGGCTGGATGTGAAAGAGTTTTCAGCAGAAACTACAGGGTTTATTATTACCCATAAACTAGAGAGATTTCCTCATACAAAGGAAGCTATAACATTTCCTATAGTAGAAAATGACGATATATCTCAAGATATAGAAAAACTCACTTTTAAAGTGCTTGATGTTCACGAAGGAAAACTCTGAGATATAGAAGTAAAGGTTGTAAGAAATCCGAATCTGGTGAAGAAAAAATAAATATGGGAAAATAAAGCTAAGAAAGTATCTGGTCACGGATACTTTTTCTTTTGTCTTGGTCGTGAAACTTGAGCATAGTGTCTGAGATGATCACTCAAAATGGCTTTCAAAGTTCCGTATAACTTCAAAGAGTTCTTGGCAAAAATATGGTTTTATACCACCAATCTTTGAGGTCTAAAAAGGTCCATCAAGTGCCCCAAGTTCCTTTGGTATACGTCATAGTTTTTTTATTTTCTTGGAGGATGTTTTCATACTCTGTGAAGTCACACCAACTCTTGTTTGCCTCTATAAACCTTTCATACGTTGAGTCGTTATCTACTATTGGTTTGAGAGTAAGTATCCGATAATAGAGGTAGATATCGCTTTCTACAGCTATACTCTCAAGACTTAGTTGCTCGTCAGTCATAAAAAAAGAGAGGCAAAATACTCCTGTATGCTTGTTTGCTGTTTTTCTCTGTCATAGAAGTCATAGAAAAAACGTGAGAAATATTCTCACATACCACATTCTTTTTGTTTGGGTTACTATAAAAAGATCAATATCTGAGTCTTTGTGAGCGCTATTCATAGCTACAGAGTTGCCAACAGCTACCATCTGTATACCAGGGCAGAGTCGAAAGAGCCAAGTATACTTTTGAGTTTTTTGTAGGAGTCGAGTTTCATTTTCTCAAGCATTTGGCTGTATCTTGAGAAAATCTCTGAACTTTTGGATTTCTATTTGTGTAAAGTGCAACATAAAAAAATAGGTTTGTCGATACAAAGAGTATAAAACTTTATAAAAAAACTTGAAATCTTTTTAAAAAACAATATTATCTAGCACGTAGCATATAAAAGTGCTAATAGTTATCACAAGAGCTTGCGGGAAACATTTCCAACTTGCACGACGCACACCGGAAAATAACGGTCCTCTCGCTCTTTGATAATGAGTTTATTACATAATATATAGGTTATGTTTAAAGCAAAAGTAACAATTTCAAAAAATATAAATGGAAAGGTAGAAAATATAGAAAAAGAATTTACAGATAGAAGATCATACGAAGTCTTTTTGAGAGAAAATAACGTAGGAAAAGACTTGCCGGGAAGAGGTCCTGAAGGACATGGTTTTGGAGGGTTTTTTGCTCCACACTATGGGGCACCTATGTATGGCTATATGCCAGCACCAGCACCACATCATCACCAAGACTATGGGTGTTGTGATGACCAATGATGTGACTGTGAAGAGACAGTAGAACTTCCTGTAGATCGTGATTTTTACGAACAAGAACTTGCAAAAGTAGAAGAAGACAAAGCTCTCAAAGCACAACAAAAAGCGTGACTTGAAGCAGCTCTAGCAAAACTTGAAGAATACAAAGGGAAAGTAAAAGGAGTGAGAGATGATCTACTTGAGAGAATAGATGCTGATATGAAAAAAGTAAAAGCTGAACTCAAGAAACTAGAAGCATAAAAAAAGTATATGATTTTTTAAAAGACGAGATTTTCTCGTCTTTTTTATTTGACATAAAAAATATATCTATATATTTATTGAGACTAAGTATCAATAATATTTTTAAAAATATGAAAATACAAGGGAAAAGATGGACCAAAGAAAGGGAAGAGATACTTTCTTTTATCAAGTTACAACATCTAGTTTCTGCACCAA
>CAYTMN010000068.1:2970-4101 GCA_964438925.1 uncultured Candidatus Peribacteria bacterium | reverse complement strand
AAAAAAGAGCGATAATTGTCTGCGGATTTTCGTCCCCGTAGTTCAACGGATAGAACAGCCCCCTCCTAAGGGGCAGATACAGGTTCGATTCCTGTCGAGGATACCATAAAAATGAAAAAAGTTTCCAAACTTTATAAACTCTGTATACTCACAGAGTCTTATTTTTTAAATCGTTACCATTATGACAAAAGCGAAAACAAATGAAAATTTTCTCTACATTATAATCGGAGTTCTCGTAGTTATGGTACTCGGACTCGGATGGCTTTTTATGAAAAAATCTCCAACTACCCCAATAGTCGGAACAGCAACTGGAACGGTAAGTACTTCAGAACTCACTGTTACTATTATCTCTGACACAAGATGTACCTACTGTCCTCCTGTTGATCAAATCATAACAAAAGTGAAACAAATACCTTTTCTTACTGAGGCAAAATACGTAGGGAAAGACTTTGCTGATGCTGGAGTAGCTGAGTATTTAAAGACTAACAAGATAAGTCTCTTACCAGCATTTATACTCTCAGATAAAAATGTATGAGATGCTGAGTTTCAAGGAATGCTTGCTCCTATAGAAAATAACGAATATGTTATCAAGCCTGAGCTTTCTGGAGGGACATATAACCCTTTTGCAGAAAGAAGTAAAAGAGGATTTCTTATAGTAAATAAAGATACACTTGCTGCTATAAAAGCGGACTCTTTTATACAGTGAAATGCCGATGCGGACATAACATGGCTTGAGTTTTCTGATCTTCAATGTCCTTTCTGTGCAAGACTTCATAAATCTTGAGTGGTTGAAGCTCTAGACACAAAGTATGGAACAAAAATAAATAAAATTCCCCAATGTTCCAACGATGGTGCTTTTGAAACCAAAGAAAATTCACCGTAATAAAAAAGATTGGTAAATAAGGCGATCAGCATCAAAAGTGCTTTTGCGACAAAGGCCGCAATAAAACCAATCACCAGGGCGATCGCACTTAAAAATAATATTCTGGAATTCCTAGAAAAGTCTCCGCGCTGATGTTTCATTTTTGTTCCTTCACAGAATTATTTGCGTCGCCTGATCTGTGGATACTGCCTGAACCACCTGGAAAGGAAATACGCGCCGTTTCGATGCAGCGCGCATTTTACACAATT
>CAYTMN010000068.1:0-2960 GCA_964438925.1 uncultured Candidatus Peribacteria bacterium | reverse complement strand
TATCCTCTTCCGTTTCATGACAATGCTCCAACTGCAGCTGCTATAGTAGAATGTGCTGCAAAAGCAAAAGGAAAAGATGCTTTCTACGAACTTATTCACAAGAGCTTTGAAGCAGCAAAAATGCAAGAAGATGGAAATGTAGATACACTTATATCAAGTTCTAAAAAGTTTCTCGTTGATGAAGCAGTAAAGATGTGAGTAGACAAGACAGTACTTGAAGAATGTATTTCAAATAAAGATATAAAGAAAAAAGTAGAAATGCAAGCAGCAAGATGAGCGAAAGAGTTTGGAGTTACTGGAACTCCTGCAAATATACTGATAAATAATAAAACTCTTGAATATGAAATCGTTACTGGGGCACAACCTAAAGAAGCCTTCATAGATGCTATTGATAAACTTCTAAAAGAGTAACAAAAATCCCGCTGAAGCGGGATTTTTTATTTGGAAAGAAGTCGAGATATTATTCATTCATCTTGTCTCCACTTTGGAGCAACTTTGACTCTCAGAGACAAAAATACTTTTTTTCAAAAGATACGCTCAAGCTCTAGTCGAGCCTCCTTTCATAGCATCGTGAGTATAGCTCCTCATTTTCCTATAATTATCTTTTTTTGACTTTCGGATTCGACATAAATGTATGAGAGTATTTTCAACATTTTTCCTGTATCTTCTACTTCATCAACCGTTACATATGAACTATGTGGAATCTCTTCTTTGAGGTGTAGGAAAATCTTTTCTCTCACTATCTCTTCTGCTCTCTCTGGAATTGTCTGATAGGTATAAAAGTCCTGTGGGTAGAGGAGAGGTCAGTTTGGGAGAAGAGACTTTATCTTCATAAGAAGTTCATCAAAACCATGTTTTGTTTTAGAAGAGATAGAAAAACTCTCAGGTTCTTCCATTTTTTGGATATCAGCTTTTGTAAATACTTTGAGTTTTGGCTTTTTTACACTTTCAAATACTCATTTCAAAAATACTTCTTCTTCTCATTGTGGTCTTGTAGGGTCCACAAAGTACAGAAGTACATCTGCACTTTCTATCGATCAAAGTGCTTCTTCGTTGAGCTTGTCATTGAGCTTATACTGTCCTTTATGAATTCCAGGAGTATCTAGAAAAATAACCTGACTTTCATCATCATTATACATTCACAAAACTTTTTTCCTTGTAGTTTGCGGAGTTGGTGAGACAATCGATACTTTTTCCCCAATAAGAGTATTTATAAAGGTTGACTTTCATGTGTTCGGTCTTCAAATAATAGTTACATATCAACATATGTATTTGTCAATTGACTTTGTTTTATCTTCCAATTTTATTGAATTAATGCTAAATCTTCCCTATTATAAATAGAGTAAATAGTTTTGACAAACGAAAATAATTTTTTATTATTCCTATGGCTTTGCAAAAAGCCAAATTATTTTATATCCTTCTTACTTTTATATAGTAAGATGCTAACCCAAAGGAATATGACACAATACGAGTTAATGGTCCTTGTTGACCCTTCTCTTTGAGAAAAAGGTATTGAAGATGTTCTTGGAACCCTTAAAACTTTGATAAGCGATAGAAAAGGAAAAATCGCAAAAGAAGATGTTTGGGGAGAAAAGACACTCTGATACAAGATATCTGGTTCAAGTAAATGATATTACGCTATCTACGATGTAGAAATCGACGGAAAAGAATTGAAAGAACTTACAAAAAGTATTAACCTTACAAAAGGTATTTGGAGACATTTATTTGTGAAAAAAGGTTCTTAATTTTATTCGTAACTTTTAAAAATGAGAACAGTAAACAAGGTTATCTTAATTGGAAATGTAACAAGAGATCCTGCAATAAAAAATACTGAAAAAAGTAAAAAAATTGCTCTTTTCACTATTGCAACCAACAGATACTTCAAGACCGCTGATGGAGAAAACAAAAGCGAATCTGAGTTTCATAACTGTGTTGCTTGGGGAAACTTGGCAGATCGTGTAGAACAATTTCTCGTAAAAGGTAAACTCGTTTATATAGAAGGAAGACTCAGAACAAGAGTTATAGAAAAAGATCCAACCACAAAACTCCACAAGACAGAAGTAGTTGTATCAAACCTTATTTTTCTCAATAAAAGAAGTGAATTTGAAGAAGAGGGAGGAGCACTTCCTGACGATATAGCAGCTGACGTGGTTCCAGAAGATGATTTTGGAGAAGATAAATTTTAATTCATATATTTAATTACTTAATATGGCTAAAAAACAAGAATTTGAAGTAAAAAAATGTCCACTTGAAGGAGTGGAGATTGACTACAAAAACGTAGAACTTCTCAAGAAATATATTACAAAGTTTGGAAAGATTGTACCAAGTTACTACTCTGGTGTGTGTCTTAAGAACCAAAAGAAACTTGCTCAAGCAATTAAAAGAGCTCGTATCATCGCACTTATTCCTTTTGTAAAAGGTTTCGACCAAAGTAAAAGAGGTGCATAGTTCAAAAAGTATTTTAAAAAACCCAGTTCTAGAACTGGGTTTTTTTATACCCAAACTCAAAATTATGGATTATTTTCTATATATAATTGTATTATCAATAAATACATATAAAGGTCAACTATTTTTCATATTCCCTCAAAATAGGGAAAAAACAAGTTGCAAAAAAGTACACTTTCTATTTACAAATAACTTTTTTTCGATACAATCCCCTCGCTTTAAAAAATTACCAATACTATGAAACATATCAATATCGCGATAATCGCGCACGTAGACCACGGAAAAACAACCCTTGTTGACGCTCTCTTAAAACAATCAGGGACATTTAGAGAAAATGAAAAAGTTGAAACTTGCGTTATGGATAGTAACGATCAAGAAAGAGAAAGAGGTATCACTATTTATGCAAAAAATACTTCTGTTTTCTATAAAGGAAATAAGATAAATATCGTAGATACTCCATGACATGCTGACTTTGGAAGTGAAGTAGAAAGAGCTCTTCGTATGGTAGACTCTGT
>CAYTMN010000067.1:337-4256 GCA_964438925.1 uncultured Candidatus Peribacteria bacterium | reverse complement strand
ATTGTTTCTACGTTTCACCCAGAATCTCCATTTACAGTCTTTGAGCAATCCTACTATTGGAGTGATAATTGGAATGCTCTAAATTATGGGAAAGAGTTCGATTTTTCTCGTCCATTTTTCCCACAAATGCGAGAACTTATGGAAAAAGTTCCAGTGATTGGAATCCTCAATGACAATACACTTGCGAGTCAAAACTGTGACTATGCTTTTGACTGTTGGTATGCAAGTAACTGTTATTTTGTAACTTGTGCTTGGAGGATGCAAGACTGTATGTACTGTAGTTTTGCTCTCTCAGATATGAAAAATACTGAAGATTGTACTTGACCGATGACATTTTTGGAAAACTGCTATTGGTGTATTGCATCAAAAAATCTTCATACTTGTATGTATCTAGAAAACTCTTCAGATTGTAACAATTGTACGCTCGGGTTTTATTTGCGTGGGTGTAGTAATTGTTATGGTTGTATCAACCTTACAAATAAAAAATACTATATATTTAACAAAGAATACTCGAAAGAAGAATACTTTGAAACAATCAAAAATAGAAATCTTCAAGAAGATATCATCCTTTTTGAAACCATGAAAGAAAAGGCTATATATAAAGCACAATATAATGTTAATTGTACAGATTGTGATGGAGATTATCTTATAGACTCAAAAAACGTTCAGCAAGTCATCGGGGCTGTAAGAATGCAAAACTGTAAATACTATGCTGGAGGAGACGCTGCAATAAATTGTATGGATATATTTATGTCTTGAGAATGCGAACTATGATACGAAAATCTCACTTGTGACCAAGGATATATGACCCGCTTTTCATTTTTCACACATAAATCAAGGGATACTTTGTATTCTCAGTATTGTTTTTCTTGTAGAAATATTTTTTGATGTATAGGTCTGAGAAATCAAGAATACTGCATTTTCAATAAACAATACACCAAAGAGGAATATGAAGTACTTGTTCCAAAATTGATAGAACATATGCAAAAAACTCTCGAATGGGGAGAGTATTTTCCAGCAAATATTTCCGCCTATTGATACAATGAGACTATGGCTCAGGAATACTACCCTCTAGAAAAATCACAAGCTCTAGAGAATGGGTTTTCATGGTCTACTTACGAACAGCCTCTTGGAAAAGTGGACAAAGTTATTCCAGCAGATAAACTTCCAAAAGATATTCAAAAGATTCCTGACGATATACTTAGCTGGGCTATTGAGTGTGAAGTGACAAAAAAGCCTTTCAAAATTATGAGACAGGAACTTGAGTTTTATAGGACACATAGCTTACCACTCCCTACAAAGCATCCAGATCAGAGGCATAAAGAAAGGCTAAAACTGAAAAATCTCATCCAAATGAATGAACGCAAATGTAGTAAATGTGAGGCTCTCATTCATACTACTATAGAACCAGAAAGTTCAAAAAAAATATATTGTGAATCATGTTTTTCTAACGAATTTTAGTATGGAAACAGTTATCGAAACTAAATCTTGTAAACTATGCTCTGCATCTTTTGATATCACTGATATAGATATCGCTTTTTACGAAAAAGTATCTCCTACTATTTGATGAAAAAAGTATAGCATCCCAACGCCAAAATTTTGTCCTGATTGTCGCCAACAACGCAGGCTTGCTTGGAGAAATGAAAGAAAACTCTATAGGACGACATGTGCGAACTCTTGAGAATCAATCATCAGTTGTTACTCTCCTGACTCACCTGTAAAAGTCTATAAAAAAGAAATCTGGTGGAGTGATAGTTGGAGTCCTTTGGACTATGGGAAAAAGTTTGATTTTTCTCGTCCTTTTTTTGAACAGTTCCGTGAACTTTTCCTGAGTGTGCCAAAGCTCAATCTCGTACAGGATGGAGAGATGATAAACAGTGATTTTACACAGTTTACAGGATGGCTCAAAAACTGTTATATGGCCTTTGACTGTGGAAAAACAGAAGACACACTATACACAGTTTTAGGAGTATATTGCAAAAAAGTAATCGATGTTTTTCATGGAACACATCTTGAAAATAGTTATGAGTGTATCAATGTTCAAAACTCTCAAAATATGTTCTATTCAAAAGATAGTAGTAATTGTAGTTTTAGTGCATTTTTAGAAGCCTGTGAATCATGTCAAAACTGTCTCGGGTGTGTAAATCTAAAAAATAAAAGTTACTATATTTTTAACGAACAAGTTTCAAAGGAAGTATTTGAAACAAAATGGAAAGAAATATTTTCAGGAAAAAGCTCATCTATACAGGACTTTTTACAAAAGTTTGATGCATTTAAGAAAAAAAGTTTCTTCAAAAATCTCAGAAACATCCAGTCTATCAACTGTATCTGAGATGAACTGCGAAACTGTGAAAACATAGCTCATAGCTACAATGTGATAGAATCAAAAGATGGAAAATACCTCTATGATGCTTTTTTTCATATCCATAATACCTATGATGGAAGCTCGATTTTTGAGGGAGTAGATAAGTGTTATGAAGTTTCCTCTTCTTGAGGGAAGCTCGGAACCATCGGTATCTACGATATCCTATTTTCTAACTATATTTTCTACGGAGGGACAAGTCTCTACTACTGTTTTAATTGTCATAAAAATTGTTCATACTGTTTTTGATGCTGTGATCTTTCAGGAAAGAGTTACTGTATTTTTAATAAACTGTATACCAAAGAAGAGTATGAAGCTCTCGTCCCTCAAATCATAGAGCATATGCAAAAGACTCTTGAATGGTGAGAATTTCCTCCTGCATCTATTTCTCCTTTTGGGTATAACGAATCTATTGCTCCAGAATATTTCCCACTATCAAAAGAGAAAGCTGTAAAACTATGATTCAACTGGTCAGACTATGAAGCTCCATTCCCAAAAGTAGAAAGGACTCTTCCAGCCAGTAAATTACCTGATAGTATTCAAGATATTCCCGATGTTGATAGGCCTGAAAAAGTTTACTGCGAAGCGTGCTATAACAACGAGATATATTAGCTAGTAACTAACAAATATGGAAAAAGTAGTCGAAACCAAATCCTGTAAATTGTGCTCTTCTTCTTTTGATATCACTTATAAAGATATAGAGTTTTATGAAAAAATAAGCCCTATTATTTCCTGACAGAAGCTGGCATTTTCTTTACCATCACTTTGTCCAGAATGTAGAAGCAGAAGAAGAAAAAGTTTTCGTAACGAAGGAAGGTTATACAAAAGAAAGTGTAGCGCTTCATGACAAGATATTATTTCTATCTATTCTGAAGATAAAAAATTTATAGTATACACTAATGATTATTGGTGGAAACACGATATTGTACCAGAAGCATGAGAAGATATAGAACTTACAACTCCATTTTTTGAGACGTTTCATCAACTGATGTTTGAGACTCCTTTTCCAGCATCCTATGTGAACGAAAACTCTATAAATAGTCAGTTTTGAAACCATACTGGAGATATGAAGGACTGCTATCTTACATTTTGAGCATGGGCAAGTGAAAATGTATTGTACGGATGCCATTTTAATGATTTACATGATTGTGTGGATGTACAAGGATGTCTCTCTGATCACAATTCTTACCAGATAATCGCCTGTGATGCGTCATACCAACTGTACTACTCTATGAACACTTCAAACTCTAGAACAAGCGCTTTTCTTTTTGATTGCCAAAACTGTGAGTACTGTTTTCTATGCTCAAATTTAAGATGAAAAAAATACTATATAGAAAATAAAGAATACACTCAAGAAGCGTATGAAAGTAAACTGCGAGACATACAAAAGGCATACTTTTTACAGTGATGGAAAGCTCTGGAACCAATAATAAGCCAAGCAGTTAAAAGAAATATGGTACAGGTAAACTGTGAAAATGCATATGGAGATACGTTGAAAAATGTGTATCAGTGTTATGATACATATTTTATGGAAGATGCTAGAGATTGTAAATATAT
>CAYTMN010000067.1:0-324 GCA_964438925.1 uncultured Candidatus Peribacteria bacterium | reverse complement strand
ACAAAAATAGCCTTTACTATAGTGTGTCATGGATGTCATGATTCATACTATTGTATAAATTGTTATAACTCCTCTTTTTTGTTTGGGTGCATTTGACTGAGAAACAAACAGTACTGTATTTTCAATAAACAATATACAAAGCAAGAATATGAAGTACTCATTCTAAAGATTATAGAGAGTATGAAAAAGAGAGGAGAATGGTGAGAGTTCTTCCCCTCGTCAATTTCTCAGTTTGGGTACAATGAATCTGTTGCTTGAGACTATTTCCCACTGACAAAAGAGCAAGCTCTTGAAAAGTGATTTCTTTGGTCTGATTATGAAGTT
>CAYTMN010000066.1:0-4425 GCA_964438925.1 uncultured Candidatus Peribacteria bacterium | reverse complement strand
CTGAGGATGGTGAAAAGGGAGGAACAAACTGTAGACATGGGGAAAATGCAGAAGATATGGAGATAAAAATTCCTGTTGGAACTATAGTGAGAGATGTAGAAACAGGAGAAATAATCGCTGATCTTAAAGAAAAGCATATGAAGGTTCTTGTTGCACAATGAGGTCGTGGAGGGTATGGAAATGCTCACTTTACGTCATCTACTAGGCAAGCTCCATGATTTGCGGAACTTTGAGATATTGGAGAAGAAAGAGATTTACATCTAGAACTAAAACTTGTGGCAGATGTAGGGATTATTGGTATCCCAAGTGCTGGAAAATCAACGCTTATTAGCGTTCTGACAAATGTAAAACCAAAGATTGCAGACTATCCTTTTACGACGCTTATACCAAACCTTTGAGTTTTAGATCATAAAGGAAAGTCTCTGGTTATAGAAGATGTTCCAGGACTTATAAAAGGAGCAAGTAAGGGAAAATGACTTTGAATTCAATTTCTCAAGCATATTGAAAGAACAGGAATTATCATCCACATGCTCGACTTATATAGACTAGATAAGATATTTTCAGACTATAAAGAGATACGTAAAGAACTTGAACTTTTTAGTAAAACAATCGCAAAGAAGAAAGAGATAATCGTATTTTCAAAAGGAGACTTGCTCGATAAAGAGATGAAAAAATATATTGTTTGAGAGTTTAAGAAAAAAGTGCTACGTAAAAAAGTATTTATTATATCAGCTGCTACAGGAGAAGGAATAGAAAGTCTCAAGGATTATCTTATAGATTATGTAAAAAAAGAGTCACTTACGACAAAAAAAAGTGAAGAAAAAGAGATGAAAATCTATGATCTCAAGGAACAAGAAGATGAAAAAAGATTCAAGATTCGCTATATTGGAGATCTTGTTTTTGAAGTATCAGGAAAGCGTCTTGAGCAGATAGTACGTATGACAGATTTCACCAATACAGAATCAATAGAAAGAGTGTATGATGTACTAGATAAAATAGGAGTTATAAAGAAGATACAAAAAGATGTAAGAAAAATATTTGAACAAGAAGGGATAGACACAAGCTTTTTCTTTGAATGAAGTAAAAAGGAAAAAGTCGTTCCAAAAGTACTTATCGCTGGACATGAAATCAATCTCGATAGACTTTTATACAATCTTCAATAAAGTTTCAGAAAACCACTTTTTTACCTCATCAAGCGATACTTGCTGTTTTTTTGGCTTCACTAAAAAAACATCATTACATGAGTATAAGTCTCTGAGTGCAGCAAAGTCAGAAACACCAACATTGTGCTCTGAAAACTTTGATATATAGAGCCCATTTCAAAGATACACTGCAAAGTGATATGGTCTTTTTTCTACCTTGAAATTTTGATTTACTTCTTCTGCTGTTGAGGATATAAGCCACCTTTCAATAAGTCATCTTTTTTCAATCCTTCAGAGAAAAATAATATCTCAAGGAGTTAAAGAGTACTCAACTTCTGGAGGTTCAATTAGAAATTGGTAATTACTTAAAAAAGTGAAATCCCAATCTGACTTTTGAGAAGTTGGGAGTATTCCTGCAACTAAACTCGCAAAATGAGAGCATTGAAATGCAAAATTTTCTCAACTTTCAGACATTTTCCCATATTCTTGTAGCACAAGCACCAATCTTACATACATTTCCTCATCAAGCACAAGAGGAGATACATCGCCCTCCTTTGACTCTATACATAAAGCAAGCTCTCAAGTTCCTTGTAAAGCTTTGTGGACACTGTTAAAATCAACTGGCTGCGAATCTTTTAAAATACGGTTCATTCTTAATGTGAGATTGTGACGAACTCCTTCACCATCTATATCTACTATAGATACACTTGTAGGTTCGGGGGTTTGGGTAAACGTGATTTTACTCGTACTCATAAAAGTTTTATAAACATATTTTAAATAAAGTCAATATATATCGTTTTCTTTCCAATGTTTGCTTTTTTCCTTTTTTTTTATACAATCCCTTCCATATTTTAGGAAAATACTATGAAATTTAATTTAGACAATCTCGTTTCAGAATTCGAAAATTTGGAAAAAGAACTACAAAATCCAGATATTTTTAAAGACCAAAAAAAAGTAAAAGAAGTCTCTAGTAAGAAAAAAAATCTTTCAAAGGTGGTAGAGCTCTATACAGAGTATAGAAACCTTAACTCTTCTCTAGAAGAAGCAAAACAAATACTTGGGACTGAGTCAGATGAAGAAATGAGAGAAATCGCAAAACTTCAAAGAGAAGAAGCAGAAGCGAGAATGCCAGTACTCGAAGAGGAGATTACCCTTGCCCTTATCCCACCAGATCCAAATGATGAGAAAAATATCATCGTTGAAATTCGTGCTGGAACTTGAGGAGAAGAAGCTTCTTTATTTGCAGCTGAACTTGCAAAAGCATATATTACTTTCGCAGAGCTTGAAGGGTTTCAAGTTGAAGTATCGGAAAAGTCAGAGAGTGAAACTTGAGGAGTAAAAGAAATAGCATTCAATGTAAATGGAGAAGGAGCGTATTCAAAGTTTAAGTTCGAAGCTGGAACTCACAGAGTACAAAGAATCCCTGAAACGGAAAATAAAGGGAGAGTTCATACATCGGCGATTACTGTTGCTGTACTTCCTGAAGTTGATGAGTTTGAATTGGTTATCAACCCTGCTGATGTTGATATGACGTTTTGTCGTGCTTCTGGAGCTGGAGGACAACATGTAAATAAAACTGATTCAGCTGTGCAGTTGATACATCGTCCAACGGGAATAATGGTATTTTGTCAGGATGGACGTTCACAACACAAAAACAGAGAAAAAGCATTTCAAGTACTCAGAGCAAGACTCTACCAACACGAAGAAGAAAAGAGACAAAAAGAAAGAGGTGAACAAAGACTCGCACAAGTTGGAAGTGGAGACAGAAGTGAAAAAATACGTACCTATAACTTCCCACAAGATAGAGTAACTGACCATCGTATAGGACAAAGTTTCTCATGAATCACCTATATTATGCAAGGAAGGCTCAAGCCTATCATAGACGCTCTATCAGTTGAAGATCAAAAAATGCAACTCGAGAGAGCATCGAAACTTCAACAATAGGAACACAAAAAGACAAGAGGCAACTTCTTGTCTTTTTTTATATTTCCGTATCCTATACATATTATTGTATAATCTTAAAGTATGAACATTCCTCCAAAAGAAGCTTCACTCTGACTCCTCGATGCATATGCAAATGCTACAAAACAACATCTCTTACAAGTTGGGATGATAATGGAATACTTTGCAAAAAAACTTTGAGAAGATAGTCACTACTGGTGGACAGTTGGAGTGCTCCATGATATAGATCGGGACCACATAGAAAAAGATGGTGCAAGACACTTAAAGGCTGACTTTGATACTATTGCCGCCACTATCAATCTCCCAGAAGAGATAAAAGCAGATATTCGTTCTCATGGACACTTTTTAGAAGGAATTTCAGAAAAACCAGATACTCTTATAAGAAAATATATAAACGCTGTTGATGAACTTTCTTGATTTATCTGGGCATATTTTCGTATGATTCCTGGAAATGATGTAATGGAGATAAAACCATCTTCTATTCGTAAAAAACTCAAAGATAAATCCTTTGCTGCGTGAGTAGATAGAGGAGAGGCACTTAACTGTGAAACGATGCTTGAGATTCCTCTCGAAGCTTTTGTAGAAGATATTAAACTAGCACTTAAAGAAGGTACTTGGACAAAGTAGGAAGTATAAACCTCTTTCCTTTCATTTCTATAAAAAAAGTTTATTTTTGGATTATTTTTCTTAGTATACTATCCCTTTAAAAAATCATTTTTTAATCATGAAAAGAGTTTTTCTCAGTATATGTATAGCTTCAAGTTTTGTTTTCCCTGTGAGTGCTTTAGAGATATCAACAGGAACAAGTTCTGAAACCACAGGTATTTTTTCAACTCTCGAGAAAATCAATAAAGAAAAAACGGCACTTTCAGAGCTCGAAGGACAAGTAAACTTTGAAAAACAAAAAATATCAACTCAAAGTAGCGCGATTGATAGTTTGGATGAACTCCACAATAGTGTATCTAATCAAGAAAAAGAACTAGAAATACTCGAAGATAGCTTTTCAGGTTCTGCGTCTATACCTCCAGAAATTCTGACAGTACTTGAAGATAAAAAGGCAAATTTTTGAAAAACGATTGTTGAATACTTTGCGCTTCTCCAATACGAAGCTAGTACAACAACGCCTAACTACTCATACTATAAACAAAATAAAAAAGATTTAGAAAAAAAATACTCTGAAGTTCTCAAAGCACTTTCTACAGATATCATAGATGCAGAAAGATTTTTGGTATGATCTCAGTCAAAGCTAAAGGATATGGAAGAGAGTCTTAATAAGTCTCAAATCGCTCTACAAATACAAATAAAAGAAATGGTAACGAAG
>CAYTMN010000065.1:3444-4431 GCA_964438925.1 uncultured Candidatus Peribacteria bacterium | reverse complement strand
CTGATATTACTGAAAATGATGCGATTACTCATAGCATCACTGCATATTTTTTATTCCCCATATTTTTTTATAAAAAAATAACCTATGTACATCGTATCATAAGTTATTTCCTCGTGCAAAAAATGTAGGGTTTTACTAATTTAAAAAGAACAATACCCGAAAAGCCCCAAACCGTATGTACAAGAAGGTCATGCAGAACCTGAAAAAGTTATCACCGTCTTTAGTGCTACTACTTCAAATTCATTTCCTATATACTTACTATCATTATCTACGAGAATATCTGTACCTGAATACTTGATAAGGTTTGTCGCTGAGTCTTCAATAGGAGTTATATATATTCCTGCTCCAGTGCTCGTAAATGCTTTGAGGTTAAACAAGAGGGTTCCATTTCCCTGGTTTGAAAGAAAGAGTCAATACATTTCATTTACAAAATCAAATGCATACTCACTTCCTGTTGGAGTCATGTTGTTTGTAGATATTGTCCCATTACTTTGTACAAATCAGATTCTTCCAGTAGGGCTTGAAGATGTAAGTATCTGGTTTGCAACCAACTCCTTAGAAGCTACATATCTTGCTTTATCAAACCTCACGAGTTGAAACCCATAAGGGTGATCAATATCTAAAAATACTCTCGCATTTGAGACTATTCCTATTTTTTTATAAAAAGCGTCCGTGTTGTTTGGGTTGTTTGCTATCGTTGATGTAACTGTAGGACTGTTCCAAAATACGTTTACATATCAAGCTCACATAGGGATATAAAAGTAGATAATCTTTCTCCCTTCTACATCATCATCGGCATGTTCCTCGACGGGATCTCGGCGGTGGTGCTGACCATGGCGATCATCGAGCCGATGATCCGCGCGGCGGGGATCGACCTGATCTGGTTCGGGATCTTCATCGTGGTGGTGGTCGAGATGGCGCAGATCACGCCGCCGGTGGGCTTCAACCTGTTTGTCCTGCAGGGGATGACGCGCCATGACATGGGCT
>CAYTMN010000065.1:1122-3434 GCA_964438925.1 uncultured Candidatus Peribacteria bacterium | reverse complement strand
ATTTGCGTGTTATTTGAGTCTCAAAATGAAGTATTTCAAACCGCGCTACTATATCAAGAAGTGACTCAAATAGTATTTCCCTTAAAAGTTGCTCAAGTAAAAAGAAAGTTGACATCATTATAGTATATTTGTACTGAAGATGGTCATCCTATTGCACCCGTAAAAACACCTTCACAATAAAATCTCCCAGCTGCATATTTCATACTTGTATACACTGTCGTTGATGCTACAGTATTTCCACTCATCGTCACATTTGGAGGACAAGAGGTAAAGTCTGAATACCCCGTTCCATTTGAGTTTATTGCTGTATCATATTTGAGAGCTATGTTGGACTTGTATAGTATATTGTTTGAAAGTTTTCTCACGGTACTATAATAGGTAGTACTATCCATAAGGATTCAAGCAACATTAAAAACTACCAATCCTAAAATAAGTGAAATATTTAAGAGAAATAGCGTATATATTAGTACCGTAGCTTTTTTTGAACGGTTTTTCATACTAAAAGTTTAAGTTTACTTTATAGATATCTTCTATTGAGTCTTGAGGAACTTGTGACCAAGAAAGTCATATATAGTCTGGGAGAAATCTCGTCAATAGAGCCGCATACATATCAACTATAGCATTTACATTGTATCTTTGTACCTGAAAGTCTTTTACTATAAGGTTTGAAAAGATCTTATCATCAAAGAAACTATAGGTATACACTGTCGCAGCACTCACTCATATATCAGTAATATTTTGAGTCGTGAGTTCTCTCATAGCAAGAGCATATTTTCCATATGTTCCAAAAGATGCATTTGGAACAAGTTTTTTTGTAGTCATATCTACTACTCCTATGAGTATCCCATCTGTACTAGTAGTGTTTTTATACATGAGTACATCAAACCCTGCTGTTGCAACGTTGTCTATCACAGTGCTTCATGAGAGAAACACGCTTTTGTAGTTATCAAGTTTTGCTTTGTAGTCGTACAGTTCAGACAAAACTCTTGCTCTATCGTTGGTGACGGTGAGTTCAGCTAAAACATCAGCGATAAATGAGAAAACAAAAATAAGCACAGTCGCACTGATTATTATGGATATAATAAGTTCCGTCAATGTGAATCATTTTTTTGTAAAAACTTTCACCGATTTTTTTTTATTGATTATAATTACGGTGATTATATTACAAATTAGAAAAATTCAAAGTGAGAAAAAATATTATTTGAGAATCTCTTGTCTGAATAATTATTGGAGTTTCTATACTCTCCATTTGTATTCTTTGAATTTTAAATCTCCTCATATATAGTGGATATCTTACCACTACGTTCAACAATAGTGCTAGGCTCAATATGCTGCGTGACAATACAACAAATATCATCAGTAAACTAGATACGACCTCTCTGAGAGAAAATGAAATATTTTATTTGTATAAAAATGCTGGAACAAGTAACTTTTACATATACAGCGGTTCTGTAAACAGTCAGTATAAATATATAGATGAACTCTGAAATAAAATAGATGACCTCAACGCCTATACTTGAGCCATATATGCGAGGCTTTTATGGCTTCAAAGAGAAGATACTTCTATACTATGATCTAAAAACCAGATAATAAAAGCAAGTATTAGAAAACTTATAAAAAAACAATAACTATATAATCGACATAATATCGCTTTGCGGTATGGTTGTTTGTTCTCAAGTATCTAGGTTTTTTACTGAAAATACTCCTTGTGTTGCCTCATCTTCTCCACATATAACGACAAACTTCACTTTTTTTGCATTTGCGTACTCTAGTTGTTTTTTCATCTTTGCAGTAGAGTCAAGATATATCTCTGTAACTACCCCTTTTTCTCTAAATCTTTTCACGACTCCTAAGAGCATATCGGTATATTTTTCATCGAGGTTAAGCACTAGAACTTGTGTATAACTCATACGCTCAGTTTTGATTTTCCCTAAAACATCGAGTATCTGAAAAAGTCTTGTAAGTCCTATACTTACTCAAACTCACGGAAAAGCATTTTTTGAAAAAGATCAGACAAGATTTTCATATCTCCCCCCAGACGCTATACTTCCATACTCTCTGGCACCTACTATAAAGGTCTCCAAAAGCGTTCAGGTATAGTAGTTGAGTCATCTAGCTATAGTATTGTTGAAAACGATATTTTTTTCTTCTATTCAAAGCTCTAAAAGCTTTTTGTACACATATTGCAGTTCAAAGAGTCACTCTTGAAGAAGTGTATGAGCATTTCCTGAAAAAAATGCAATCTTCTCAGAAAATGTTTTTTCTTCTATCTGTATAAAGTCTAAAAGTTTTGTAGTTATGTCTTGTGGGAC
>CAYTMN010000065.1:0-1112 GCA_964438925.1 uncultured Candidatus Peribacteria bacterium | reverse complement strand
CAACTCCTAAAATCAAGGCAATTCCTTCTATTGGAACTCCTATACTTTCTAAAAAACCTATAAGAATCTTTTTGTTATTGAGATGTATCACAAAGTCTCAAAAAGCTATCTTCTTTAAAGCAGTATATACAGTAGATACGACCTCTACATCGGCAAAAAGTGAAAGTTTCTCTCTCCCTATGATATCAACGTCTGACTGATAAAACTCTCTTGCTCTTCATGTTTGAGCTCTCTCTCCTCTCCAAACTTTATCTATATGACATCTTTTAAATGGAAACTTTAAGCTTGACTCATACTGAGCTACGTATCTCGCAAGAGGTACAGTGAGGTCAAAACGTAGAGCTACTTCAGCGTCTTCTTTTTCTCCATTGAGTCTATGAACTCCATATATCTCATTGTCATCACCTCACTTTGAAAGGAGTGTTTCTTTTCTCTCTACTACTGGAGTTTCTATTGGGAGAAATCCACTAAGTATATAGCTGTCTTTTATATTTTTTTTCATTTCCTCAAAAACCATAAACTTTTCAGGAGATAGTTCGCTAAATCAAGATATTGGGCGTATTTCCATATAGATATTGTATTATATTTTTTAGATTATAGGGTTTTTTGGAACGTTTTCAAGAAATTAAAAACCCCGCAAGACTGCGGGGTTTTAAGAGTGAAGCATTATTTTGTTTCTGGAATTGTAGTTGTAGGAGTTGATCCAGTTACACAGCTAGAGTTTACTATAGAAATAGTCTTGTCATTTCCTAGATTGATAGGAAGTGGATTACATCCATATTTCCCTAATTGGTCTGCAAGTTGAAGTACTGCTTGTTGGTATCATTGTTGTTGCCCATTGTTGTATACAGTAGCGAGAGTTCCATAATAGAAACCTCTTGCGATATATACAAGTGAAAAGAGAATATAGAGTGCTAGGATAATATTCCAAAGGTTTGTTTTGATGAAACCTAAAATATCTATTTTTGGTTGTGCCCTGTTTATGATAGCCATACTTCTTACAATTAAAAAAATAATGGTTTAAGATATAAAACCTAAACCATTATAAAAAAAATTTTTTAAATGCACAACAAAACTCATCTACCATCCACAAGACATTGTTCCATTTGATG
>CAYTMN010000064.1:0-4780 GCA_964438925.1 uncultured Candidatus Peribacteria bacterium | reverse complement strand
TCGATGACGAAGGAAATGTTATTTCAAAAACATCACTTACAAGCCTTATTCTCACAGCGAGAAGCAAGATTGAATCTCTTGTTACTAATACAGCGATTGCTGCTGAATAAATTCTAAAATAAAAATCCACCGAATTGGTGGATTTTTTTATGTTGTATATATGCGAAATATCATATAATCACCGTATGCAAAATGATATTCTCAAAATCTGGACGGTATCTGACTGACTGAGGAAAGTTGGTCGTATAGAAAGTGTGAGCGAAGATGAAAAAAACACATACTGTAAAATCATGGAAAGTTTGTGACTCTTTTTTGTCTCTTTCCCGTCAAATACTATCACTTGAGACTATCATATAAACTTTTCTCGCTTCGAAAAACTTCTTGATTCTATTGTGAGCAATCAAATACATCAGTCACCTCATACGACTTTGAAAGATGTACAGATAGGAGCTTTGTACTGATACCCTGAATGTTGTGTAAAAAAGTTTGAAGAGCAAAGACATGAAATCGCAAATGACGTAATGGAAAAAGAGTCTACTCTATACAACAGTAAAGACTCTGTATATCCTTTCTATATGAACAATACGACAGGTCACAGACTGTACTTTCACATTGCCTGTAGTCTTGATTGTAAAGAGACACAAAAGCTCGCACAAAGACACTTGTTTATCCTGAGAAAAAATACTCCGAAGGAAGAATTTTTTGAATACATTGAACACTTAAAAAGTACCTATAATCTCGCAGGAAGAAACATAACCTTTCAGTAGTTTATATTATTGATGTTTCATTTCTCCAAATCTCTTGAGGTGCTTCTCTTTTTCGTATCTCGACTATCTCGCCAGTTGTACGTATCATCAATTCTGCTACTTCTGGGAAAGAGTTATAGTTTTTCATACTCATAGAGGCGTTGTACGCTCCACTTCCATCAAATACTATGATATCTCCAATACTTGCTTGTGGAAGTTCTCTTTCTTCTATCTCCTCATTTGCATAGAGTTTACAAGTAAGTAAGTCTCCACTCTCACAACAGTGTCCTACTACAGCATACTTTTTTGTTTGGCTTGCATCTGCGATAATATGAATTGGTTGTTGTACTCCGTACATAGTCGGGCGTGGCATCTCAGTCATACCTGTGTTGGTACGGATAAATGTATACCCTCCTTTTTCAGGCTCTGTATCAACGATATCCACTATCTTTGCTATCACACTACAAGAGTTGATAACGAGGTATTTTCCTGGTTCTACCTCAAGGGTGAGTTTTCTCCCCGTGCGGGCAAAAAAGTCTTCAAACTGTGTTTTTACGAGATTTCCTATACCTTGTAGGTCTGCTGTTTTTTCATTTGGCATGATATCCATCTTGAACCCTCCTCCCATGTTAAATACCGTAACTTCAGGAAACTGTTCACAAATCTTGAGTCCCATCTTTGCAGACTCAACCCAAGCTTCTGGAGTATTTTCTGACCCTATATGTTGGTGAATTTTTGTGATTTTGAGGGCATATTTTGTCGCAATTGCTTGTACTTGATCAAGATACTCAAACCAAATCCCAAATGCTGAAGTACGACCTCCTGTTGATATTTTTTTAAAAGCGGCTGACCCTTCTCCTGGATTGACACGTATTCCTATACCTGTTCCTGGAAAGAGTTTTCCATACTCCTCGAGTTGGTGCAGACTTGTTGCAAGAAACTCGATACCTTGATTTACGAGTCCTGCGAGGTCATTTGGCATTTCTTGACCACAGAGCTCTATGTCGTGTGCTGGAATTCAGACTTGAAGTGCACGATATGCTTCATATTCTGAGCTTGCGTCTATTTTTATACCCTTATAGTTAAAGAGTCTGAGGATGTTTTGGTTGGAGTTTGCTTTCATCGCAAAACGTACTGAAAGTCCATATGCGTTTGGCATAGAAAGCATATTTTGCGCATACTCTATGAGTTTTTGTTCACTGTACACATATATTGGGAGTTCATAGTTTCCTGCTATGGTCTGGATTTGCTCTTTACTCAAGAAAAGTGGTTGCATATTTTTTGTGAAAAAGTATTGAGAGTATTGTATAAATTATTTTCAAAAAGAGAAAAAAATGTCATAAGAAGAATATTTGACTATTTTTATAAAAAAATTATAGTACAAAAACTAGCTCTTAATCGTCAAATATATGTGCGATAGTATGGCGTACTCTGGAAAAAAAAATAAAGAAGGAGGAGGAAGTTGTTCTTGGCTCAATAATGGTGGAGGAGATATGATGAAGCCATCTGCAAGCCCAGTAGCACCTGCTTTTTTAAAAACAATGGCTACTGTAGGAGATAGAACTGCAAGTACTATAGATGGGAAAACAGAAAAATAAAAAAGTGTATCTCAAAAACTAGAAGTTATTTGCTTCTAGTTTTTTTTGTGTCTGTGATTTGAAACACCAAAGAGATAAGTTTGTTGTGTTCTGGAAGTTTCTCAGGGTGCCACTGTACACCATAGATATTTTCTTGCGAGTTTTCTACTCCCTCAATGATTTTTGTATCATCTTCATCGTACGCAGATACCTCAAGTCCCTTTCAAAGGTTTTTAATCGCTTGATGATGGATAGAGTTTACACCTATTTTTTTCTTTTGAAATACTTTATGGAGAAGTGTATTTTCTAAAATCGTTACTTTGTGTACTTCTTTGTACCTCTTGTCATACTGATGATGCTTTTTATGCGTTTTTATATCTTGTATGAGTGAACCTCATAAGTGAATGTTGAGGAGCTGCATCCCACGACAAATCCCTAACACGGGGAGTTTGAGCTTCATAGCCTGAGAGAGAGCATCGAGACAATAGAGGTCAAGCTCTTGAGAAAAGTTTTTTGCTCACTTGAGCGGTGCGTTGTAAATGTCGGGGCAAATGTCTGGTCCTCAAGGTAGTAGAAATCCACTACAATCGTTGAGGTAGTATGCAACGTTTTTCGTGTCGCAAGGGATCATAACAGGATACACTCCGAGTTCTTCCAGACGGTGAAAATAGTCTGGAGAAATAGTATAAAATCTCCCTTTTGTTTTTTCTTTCCAATACATTAAAACTCCAATCTTTTTCATAGTGATTTTGTTTTTTGTATTGTGACTTGTTTTGATTTTTTTTCAAATTGTTTTCTATATTTTGAGTGATTCTCCATCTTCTTTGAGAATATACTTCCACAATTCTATAGGAGTAATCGCAAGAAGTGAAAGATACATATTTGGGAATGCTTCTTTTATAGCGTATGCTGTGTCTATAAATCTCTCTCCGTACTTTGTATAAAACTTTCTGAGCTCTTTGTAGTTTTTTCTGTGTTTTGGCCTTCTTTTTGGTATCGGGTTGTATGCTCCTCCCTTGTCTAAAAGTATATCTTTAACTCCTTCTATCTCCATACCTTCTTCAAGAAAGGAAATGATCTCGTCGTGAATAATCTTGAAAATCTCTTCAAGCCCGTCATAAGAAGTGGCTCAAATAAGATACTTTACAAACATATTTTTTCTATGCGCTAGTTCGTGCAAAATCACGTCTTCATCTTTTTCTGTTCCATGTACCAAGATAACATTTCCTGTATCAAAAAACTCATTTCTCGTTGTCCCAAGGTATTTTCCTGAGCTCAGTGGAGCTTTTGCATGCATCTCCTGTGCTACTCTTTGATAGTCCTTTGGATTACGAACAAAGAAAATAAGAGTTCCTCTAAATACACGCAGGATAATATCTTCTTGAAATGTATAATCCTGTAGGCTAGAATAAAAATCTTTTGGGAGATTTTCAATGAGTATTTTTTTTGCTTTCTCTCCTGAGAGTCCGTCAAAGTCTTGATACTCTTTTTCGTTTTTTTTCATATCGTTGAAGTATGACTCTATCACAAATCAAAGAAAGGTTTTTTTATCGGCTGAAAAAAATGATGAATCTAGTAGTGGTGCAACAATCCTCATAACGGTTTTTAGAGTGACTTCTGGAAATGGAGTCAGCGCCCTGACTTGAGTAGCGATGATAGCAAGAATCTCGTTTTGAAGAATGTTAATTTTTTTCCCAAATGGAAGCACTCTTTTAAACGCATCGACCTCGTCAGGTGATGTTTGTATACGAGTAACTAACTCTTGATTTATCTGTATCATATTTTCCACTATGAGGGAAAATGTGTTTTGTGACTGAAGATGCTCTATGTTATCTAACACATACAAAACCCTTGCTGCTGTCATATCAAGAGTTGTCTGAAGAGGTTGCTTTTTTGCGTACTCCCAGTTTTTATATGGTCTTTCGACGTAGGGTTTTTGTCGTAAATCTGGCATACTTTTTTATATACCTGAAAATATTACCACTTTTTGCCTTATCTGTCAAAAAAACAGGCTTTTCTCTTTTTATGATAGTGCGTTGAAAATGTCTGTATATCCTCCTACGACTTTTGCCTTCATTGCAGGAGAAACTTCATGAGAAACTTTGAGTTGTTTCACGAGAGGATTTTGCGCTTTGAGTGCTTCCCACTTTGCTTCCCAACCAAACTCTTTTCCTATATTGCGGATGAGTTGTTTGTCTGCTGAAACATAGTTTCCTGCTTCAAAATCTGCACGTTTAATAAATCTTGAACTTTCAGGAGTGAGTATTTCGTCTCCTATCACCCATTCACCATTTGCATTAATAAATACTTCAAACTTTGTATCTACTACTACATATCATCTCTGGTATGCAAAAGCTGTAAACTCGGCAAATAACTGTTGAAGTTTTGGAACTATGTCTGCGTATCACGCAGATTCTAAACCTTGTTCTACGATATATGTTGGAATAGGATTATCAT
>CAYTMN010000063.1:0-5023 GCA_964438925.1 uncultured Candidatus Peribacteria bacterium | reverse complement strand
GCTCTTGCTGCTACAGAAAATGCAGGTCTTATAGATGAAAATAACACTACTGCTGTAGCTGATGGTGCTGGTACAAACGTTGTTCATGATGGGGCTACATACATGCCTTACTAGTTAAATTTTATTTTTTTACACTTACACATTATGAAGCATATAGCTTTTAATGAGCCTTTAGTAGGTGGAAAAAAGTTTCCCTCAAGAGTATGATGATTTACCCTCGTTGAACTCGTCGTTGTAATCACCATTCTTGCTATACTCGGAACAGTTGCTCTTCTTTCATTTAGAGGGTACTCTGGAGACGCAAGAAACTCAAAAAGAGTTACAGACCTCCACAACATAAAATCGAGAATTATAGAACAAATAACTGCAGGTCAAAAGATGATGAACTTTGTAACGTCTGTTGTCGAAAATAGACTTGCGAGTTCTCCTTCTATCGCTTGAGCTACTCCAGCGAATGGAACTGACTACGAAGCAGGTACTCTAAACTATACCACTATTGGTATGATACAGGAAGATTTTTCTGACCCAACAACAAATAACTCTTACGCTATTTGAATATCTACAAAGTACAAATGATGAGCATATCAAGTTGCTGCTAAGATGGACCCCGTAGATGATGCAAATAACCGTACGTATATGATGGGGAACTTCAAACCGAGAGCGACTACATCGGTAGCAGCCACCACTGCAAATACTTCGACAACTACTATTACTTTAACTAATGGTACAAGTGTTGGTCTATTTAAAGTTGGAGATACAATCTCTTGTACTCCTGCTTGTACTCCTGCAACTAGAACTATATCAAAAATTGCTGCAAATGGAGTAACTATTACTGCAAATACAGCTCCTGGAGTTATACTTACAAACATTGCACTCGCTGCTGCTGAAAGTTCTTCTCTTATAGACGAGAACAACCCTACAGCTACTGCTGATGCTGCAATAGTTCATGATAGTTCAACTCTGTTTCCTTACTAAAATCTCACATATAAAAAAACTGCACCTTGGAGCAGTTTTTTTATTGTATTTTTTTCTTAAGTTCAGAGAGTTTCATGAGTGCTTCGAGAGGAGTCATATGGTCGAGTGTTATACTTTTGAGTTCCTCTTCTACTTCAGATGGTTTTTCTTTATACATAACTTCTACTTCTTTGTATTCTCAAAGTTGCAGTTGTATATGAGAAGCTTTTTTATGCTCTATCTCTAGTTTTTTTAGCATATTTTTTGCCTCAAATATTACCTCTTTTCCTACTCAAGCGATTCTCGCAACTTCTATACCATAACTTTTTTTCATTCCTCATGGTATAATCTTTCGTAAAAATACCAGATTTTCCTCATTTTCACCAACAGCAACACTAAAATTTCTCACATTTTCTAGACTCTCAGACTCGTCAACAAGCTCATGGTAGTGCGTCGCAAAAAGAGTTTTTGCTTTTATGCTATCGTGATTGTATTTTAGTATTCACCAAGCGAGACTCATACCATCATACGTTGAAGTTCCTCTTCCTATTTCATCTATGATAACAAAACTTTTATCGGTAGAGTTATTGAGAATATTTGCAGCCTCTTGCATCTCAACCATAAAAGTTGATTGCCCCATAAAGAGATTGTCTGTTGCTCATACTCTTGAGAATATCTTATCTGTAAGAGGTATTTTAGCATATCTTGCTGGAACATATGAACCTATATGTGCCATGAGAATAATAAGTGCATTTTGTCTGAGAAATGTAGATTTTCCTCACATATTTGGACCTGTGACAATATGTACATAGTTTTTACTGGTCATATCCAGATCATTGGATACAAAGTCTCTCTGGATTTTTTCTATAATAGGGTGTCTTCCTCATTCAATCTTGAGCTCGTATCTATTGTGTATCTCTGGACAAGTATAGTTCCCTTCTCTCGCGCTTTGTGCCAAAGATTGAAGCATATCTACATTTGCTATTTCATCACTTGTTGTTTTTATTGTTTTATAGTGTCAGAGAATCTCTTCTCGTATCTGTTGAAACAACTCAAACTCCCTTTGAGCGAGAATCCCTTCACCTTCAACAAGTTTTTTCTCAAAGTCTCTGAGTTCTTGTGTGACATATCTCGCTCAAGATACCAATGTTTGTTTTACCGTAAACGTATCTGGAACATTTTTTGCCTGACTTACTGGAACTTCTATGAAATATCCTGTAACATTTGTGTATTTTATTTTAAGTGTACTGATTCATGAGGTGTCTACCAATTCTTTTTGATAATTTGCTAGCCACTCTTTTGCATGGTTCATAATACGACGAGTTTCATCTACTTGTGAGTCGTATCCGTCCTGTATTATCCCACCCCCTGTGATAATCATAGGGGCATCTTCTTTTATAGATTTTTCGAGAAGTTCATAGAGTGTTTCTAGAGTTTGCATATTTTTAGACGAAAATCTACACAATTAAAATTGAAAAACTTGCGATTTAGTTTATAAAGTTTAGAGTAAAAGTAAAGAACGCACTTCAAAAAAAAGTGTAGCTATATTCTTGAACCAGATTATTGAACAAAAAATGATAAAAATTGAATCCAGTGATACCATCATTGATGTCCTATCAAAAATGAAAGAAGAGAAGTGAAACGACATAGTTTTGGCGTTTCCTTTTTGACATCCTATACTCCATAACTATCTCTCCCTCAAGATTCTCAAAACAAGAGCAGGAGAGAAGAATCTGCTTATAGTCACCAGTGATCAAACATCGAGAAAGATATGAAAACATTTATGAATCCAATATTCATTTATCAAAGATGATAAGTTTTACGAGGATGCGCATACGACAAATAAGATAATGCAGCATAACTTTTCTTTTTGGGAATACTTTGAGTTTGAAATCAAGCACTTTTTTAGAGACCTAAAAGAATATTTTTTAGAAAACAAAAGTCTCAAGTACTACTCACTGAAATACTCAAAAGAACAATGAAAGATAGGTTTCTTTGTTTTTGCTATACTTGTATCTCTGTGTGTATTGATGATGATTTTTTATTTTGCCGTTACTAAGACGTATGTGTTTATCACTCCAGAAATAAATATACGAGAGAAAGGAAAAAACTTTATATTTAGAGAGATGTCTGAGGAAACAGAGAGTCTTAAAGACAACCTCATACAACTGAGAAAAGTGTCAAAGGCTATATACCTGGAAGATGTTTTTGGAACCACGTGAATAGATGAAACTCAAGTGGGTAAAAGTAGAGGAAGCGTGATACTTATAAATAAGCTCCCAGAAACAGTAAAACTTTTTCCTCGTACAAGACTTCAAACAGCAACTTGAGTGGTACTTGAGATAGAAAGAGCAGTGGAGATACCTGCTGCATCGTGAGAGTGAGAGTATATGAGTCCAGGGACGCTAGAGACCACTGCTATTTCACAGATTCGAGATAGTACTGGAAAGCTCGTAGGAACTAGAGCAAATATTTTACAAAATACAGCCCTCATACTCCCATGACTTCAGGAAGATGCAGATAAAATATTTGCAAAAACATCAAGCAATTTTGAGTGAGCAACTGACTACCAAGATGAATTTGTTTTATCTGAATTTGATATAGAAAATGCAAAAAAAGTGATAGAAGAAAAGCTTAAATCAGAGTCTCTCAAAGCACTTCAAGCAGAGATAAAAAAAGAAAATGATGCAAACAATGTAACCTATGACATACTTTGAATTGATGATATCATCAAATACTCAGGGTTTGAGGCAATGATATTAGGTGGGGCCAAAGTTTGAGATAATATAAAGAAGTTTAGACTCTGATGAAGTATCAATATACAAACCTATATTTATAACAAAGACTCTATCCTCTCAAAGCTCAAAACTATTGTTGATGATAGTATACTGGAGTGAAGTGAAAAGCTCTTAATTATAAACCAAGATTCTCTAAGAGTTTCGTCAGTAGTTGCAAAACAAAAAAGTCCTTTTGAGATAAAACTCACTATGGCAGTAGAGGCCTTTGTGACACATAACTTTCTCAACGATAACGATGCGTATGTAAAAAAACTCAAGTCAAGTATCTTATGACTCTCTCAAGATCAGGCAGAAAAAATACTTCTCAATGATCCAAAAATATCTAATGCAAAAATTGATATTACTCCGTTTTTTATTCACACTGTTGCAAATATTCCAAACAACATTATCTTTCAGATTGAAGAAAATATATCAAAATAATATATATGAACAACTACTGATTATACTCAAGAAAAGATGTGGTAGAAAAATACTCTGCTGCCGAAAAAATTCAGCTTCCAGAAGCTACACTTATAGAGATGCTTTGAGAAAAGTTACAAACTTTTAGAGTTTTAGATTTATGAGTTTGATGAGGCCGAACAACACTTCATTTTTGAGACAAAGTTTTAGAATATATTTGAACAGATTTTTCTGAAGAAATGGTGCAGGCTTGTAAAAAAAGGTTTCAAGAAAAAGAAAAATTTTCTTTTAAAGTTGTTGATGCAAGCAACCTTTGAGAGTTTGAAAATGAATCTTTTGATTTCGTACTTTTTAGTTTCAATGGTATTGACTATCTAGATGAACAAAAAAGAGGAGAATCTCTGAGCGAGGCTTTTAGGGTACTCAAAAAAGGAGGTATTTTCTTTTTTTCAACGCATAATACTCAGAGTATAAAAAACTTATTTGCCGTTCAAAAGACATACAATGTCGTAAAGCTTCTTTGGAGGATTTGTAGATATTTTCTGCTTACCTTTCTCAACGGAAAATCTCATACTCTTGCAAAGAGTTCTCTGGTTAGTTTAAATGACTGATCTTGGGGTTTTTGACTCACCACAGTATACATTTCTCCAAAGGGGCAGTTTAGTGATCTATCTAAAGTTTGATTTCATACTATTAAAGCTTTCTCCATATCTGACGGAAAAGAAATACCCTCAAAATTCCTTGAAACAAATGAAGAAAGCCGGATGTATTATTATGCGGAAAAATAATTTACTTACTATCTAGACATACATTGCACTTCGAAATCTTGTTTCAAAAAAGTGTGTAAAACCAGTCTCTTACTTCCCTTTTTT
>CAYTMN010000062.1:0-5086 GCA_964438925.1 uncultured Candidatus Peribacteria bacterium | reverse complement strand
TAGCATATCGAATTCATAAAAACAATGTATGACGGTTCTTTTCAATGGCAAGGATTGTAGGCAACCAAAGGGAAGTCTACCGACACGGTTCTTTTCAATGGCAAGGATGGTAGGAATTGCACCTACGCCTTCCGACTTCGGAGATCGGACACTCTTCTAATTAAGCTACATCCTTATAGTTCACACAGTATATAAAAGAAAACTAAAAAAACAAAAAAATGAAATAACATCTTTGTTCTTGTATTACGCTCACATCTTTTTATAATTGTACCATTATTTTTTTACCATAATTTTATGGAAGAATCTTCTCTACACGATGTCGGGTGACATATTCGCCAAAAACTTTGAGATATAGGCATAGATACTTTAGAAAAACTTTTTGACACTACAAAGACATACAAAGAAAGAAGAGTTTTAGCACAAAAACTCGGAGTTTCCAAAGAGAGACTTTTTAGCTTTGTAAATATACACGACTTTTTGAGACTCCCTGCTATGAACCTCGATATAGCAAAACTCTTTGACAACGCTGGTTTTGAAACAGTAGGATCTCTGAGACATCTTCCACTCGAAAAGCTCACACAAGTTCTCCAAACAAGTGGGATTGATACAAATACGATTCCTACTGGGGATACTCTCAAAGACATACTCTCACAAGCAACAGACACTCCTCTCAAAATATTTGGATATGATAGAATTCATACAGAAGAAGATGAAGAAGACGATGAAGAAGAAGTACCTATGATGAAACCAAAGAAACAGAAAAAAACAGGAACTTCAGTATGGTGGAAATATCTACTTTTGGGACTTATACTTGCTGGACTACTTTTTGCTTTCCAAAGATACATCGCTGCTGCTATCGCAGGACTGGTTGCTTTTTCATGAATCCTTATACGCTTTTTTCCAAAACTTTTCACAGGATTTATACCACAAAAATTGAAACAAGCAGTAGATGCTAACAAAACAGTTTTTTCAAAGTGGGATACTCGCAGAAAGATGGTGGCAAACATGATGATGGTACTTCCTGTAGTTACTGCACTTGTAGTATGATTTTTGCCACACGGTCCAAAACCAATGCATGAGTCTAAAAAGCAGATGCCTCCGATTATTAACATAGATACAGCATTTGAAAAAGACCTTCAAACGCTCAAAGAAGTATATGCTACTAAAGAGATAACTCGTGAAATGCTACTGAAACTCCTCATACTTGAAAAAGAAAGAAAAAATGTAGATGCAGCAAAATGAGGTTGTTTTGTTGATGTGGTAGGAAGTAAGTTTGAAAAATACGTATGTTACGCAAAGGACGCATGATTGGTACAAGGAAGAAGTGTAACTACATTTGATCCTAAACATAAAGTTACAAAAGCGGAAGCACTCAAAATGATATATAACGTATTTGGAGTTCCAACCCAAAAAACAGAGAGAAAAACTGCTTTTGCAGATGTAAAAGAGAGTGACTGGTTTGCTCCATATGTAGCACAAGGAGAAAAACTCTGACTTTTAGAAAAACTCCCAAGTTTCAAACCAAATGAGTTCGCAAGTTTTAAGTTTATCGACAAAACTATCTCAAGAGTACTCAAACTGCAAAACGAAAAAGAGCCTACTAACTAGACTCTTTGAAGGGCTCATATATACGCTATAGCTATAGCATCAGCGGCATCATCAGGCTTGGGGATTTCCTTGAGCCTCATGATCATCTTTATTGCCTGTTGCATCTGTTTTTTGTTTGCTTGCCCATTACTCGTGATGGCTTTTTTTACCTGAAGAGGAGTGAACTCCAGTATAGGCAGTCCGTGTTTCATAGCTTCATAAAGTATTACTCCACGACACTCAGCAACTGCGATACCAGTTTTTTGATTACTCGTAAAAAAGAGCTTTTCTACCGCTACAACATTTGGTTGATACTTTTCTATAAGAGCTTTCATATCTGTTCCTATTTCAAGCAACTTCAAAGCGTTATCTATTTTAGGAGTAGTCGATATAATACCATAGTCTAAAAGCTCTAAAGTTTTTTTCCTCTCCATTATCGCGTATCCTATTGTGGTTGTACCTGGGTCTATACCTAAAATTATACTCATGACAGTTTATTGACAATTTACTAAATATAATCTAAAATATATTTGTGTGTACCGAGTTTTCATCTACAAGTTAGAGAACTTCATCTTTTTAAAAACCTCATAAAGAGAAGTATAAAACACAAATACAGCACACTAAAACAGAGGTCATTTCGTTCAAGTTTATATCTCTATGATATACAATTATGAAAAAATGCAAAATAAAGGTAGAGACGTCGTTAGTCGACAAAATAGCTCACTCTCACGCTCTCAACCAAAACGAGAAGCTCCAGTTTTTAAAATTTGTAGGGTATATGACTCTCACAGAAAAAAAAGAGCTGGAAATGCTTATCTAAAACTATCCTCATACGAGGATTTTTTTAGTATCTTTGCAAAATGCACAATTTTAGTTGAAAAGTATAGAAAAAAACTATACTTAGACCACAAATATAACCAAAAAACTATGAAAGTCGGAATTGTTGGTCTCCCAAATGTAGGAAAATCTACTCTGTTTAATGCACTTACGAAAAGTTATAGTGCCGATGCACAAAACTTTCCTTTTTGTACGATAGACCCAAATGTATGAATCGTAAACGTAAATGATGAAAGGCTCAAACTTATATCTGCTATCTCAGGAAGTGAAAAGATTATCCCTGCGGCTTGCGAGTTTATCGATATAGCCGGTATCGTAAAGTGAGCGTCAGAAGGGGAATGACTATGAAACAAGTTCCTAGCAAATATTCGTGAAGCAGATGCTATACTTCAAGTAGTAAGAGTTTTTGAAAACAATGATATCATCCATGTTCATGGAAAAGTAGATCCAAGATTTGATATAGAAGTTATCAACTCAGAACTTATACTTGCCGATGTAGAAACTCTTCAAAAGATGATTGAAAATAACGCAAAAAAATCAAGAAGCGGTGATAAAGACGCACTAGAAGCAGGAAAAGTACTGGAAAAAGTCATGAATCATCTCAAGACAGGAGGACTTGCTATCACAACACCACTTACAGAAGATGAAAAAGAACATATGAAGAACATACAACTTCTTACCTATAAACAGTTTGTATACGCAGCAAATGTAGATGAATCTATGATGGATACAAGTGAAGAAAAACTCAGAGAAATCATCTGAGTTCAAGATGCAAACATCCCAGTAGTTCCTATCTGTGCAAAGCTCGAAGCAGAAATGGTAGGTATGAGTGAGGAAGAGAGAAAGGCTTTCCTAGATGAAATGGGGCTCATTTCAACATGACTTGACAATCTTATAAGAAATGCTTATAATGCACTTTGATTACAATACTACTTTACGTCTGGAGAAAAAGAAACTCGCGCTTGGACGATACACAAATGATTTTCAGCACCTCAAGCTGCTGGAGTTATACATACAGACTTTGAAAAATGATTTATAAAGGCTGAAACCGTAAACTGGAAAGACTTTGTAGACTTCAAATGATGGTCTGGTGCAAGAGAGCAAGGAAAAGTTCGTATGGAAGGAAAAGAATATATTGTAAAAGATGGAGATATTATGGTATTTAAGTTTGCTAACTAGTTTGTATGACGCTAGATATTGCTGTAAGAGATACAGATACACTTTCAGAAGTGATTATTAAAATTGCTCCTAGTCTATCTACTCCTGATGCAAAGACAGGACTCTATTTACTTTGAAAAGATTTAGAACAAAGTACTTCAGTTAGAGAGTCTATACAAGTCGCAAGATATTTAGTATGACAAAAAGTAGCAGATATCCAAGCTCTTTGAGAAAATTATAAAGCCACAAATGAGAGATATCTTGTATGTATGGATATCTTGAAAAATGCTGGAGTTGATGATCTTGAAGAAGCAGCATAACTTTATTATTTAAAAATATATATGGCAAGAAAGGATGTAGAATTTGATCCAAAAACAGGAGAACCAATACCACAAGAGTTTTCAGAGGATGTAGTCCAAGCTAAAGCTGTTGCAGCTGATGGTATAACTGTTATCGTAACTCCAAATGGAGGGAAAGCAGTGTTTCCATCACATCTATGAGAAAGACCAGATTGGAAAGATATGCCAGACGAAGGAACACTTCATGATGAAGGGTAAATTTTCTTTTTATAAAAAAACATTACAATAGCTCAAACATACGAGCTATTTTTTTTACTTAAAAAATGAAAATACTGAGTGAAAAAGTCTCAAATACTAATATAGAAATGGTATATGATAGTGAGTGAAATATCTCACTAGAACAAGCGATTGAAAAATCTTGAGACTACATAACTATTGCTATAGATTGTAGCGCTCACTCAAATACTATTCAAAACTATGATGCAAGAGATGTACAATCCTCTATAAAACTTCCAACAGGGATTGATGGAGTACTACTCTCTTGACTCAAAGGTTCACAAAAAAAATATCAGATAGCTTTGCTTACAGCTGACTGTGCGCCAATAAGCTTTGTAAGTAAAGATGGAGATACTATAGCACTTCTTCATGGAGGTTGGCAAGGAATAAGTACAGGGATTTTAGAAAACTTTGTACATATAGTACAATCAAAAAAAACAGATACCGGCACACTGTATGTACATATAGGACCTATGATAGGGGACTACTATGAGTTTCAAAAAGAGGATGTTACTTTAAACTTTTGATATATATTTGAAAAATATCATCTTTCAATAGACGAATATGTATTTTTAGAATTATGAAAAACCTATTTTAAACTCAGAGGACTTATCATAGATATACTCAAGGCACTCTGATTTTGAGAAACACATATAGTTTTTCAAAACGTTGATACAAATGATTATAAAAACATTATACCATCACATAGGCTTCATATGTCAGCTCTAAAACTGTCTGAAGAAGCCAAAAAAACACTATGAATAGATATATGACTTGATAGGGAACTGAGAAAAAGTATATCATGAAATCTTGTTCTTACGCCAGAACAAAAAGCATTTTTTGAAAGTGAAGAGTTTGAGTTTTACCTCACGAGAAAAAGGATGATGACTTATATAAGAAACTAGAAATTTTCTTCTAGTATATCTCAT
>CAYTMN010000061.1:0-5342 GCA_964438925.1 uncultured Candidatus Peribacteria bacterium | reverse complement strand
TCATTGATTCTACACTTATAGAGTTTTTTGTTTGAGCGATGCTTCTTACTTGAGCGCTCTGGTATCTCGTAAAGAAACTCTTTCCAACAAAAACATCTTTTGACATACATATACCAAAAAAGTATACGTATATCATCCGTCCGTTTCAGATTCTCATCATTTTGATTTCCGATACTCTGGCAACTATCACTGGTGGAGTAGGACTCATCTCTGTAGTTATACTCAAAAAATACTTCTGACTTTCGTTTCAAAAAGCAGCTGCTGCTCATAAAATATGAGGGATTTTTAAGTCTATTATCGTCGCTTGATGACTTATTATGGCTGGGAAATATAGTATCACACTTCTAGCTATCCTCATACCAGCATGAGCGCTTGGTGCATACTTTTGAACGCACTATTTCTCTGACAAATCAGATACGACTATAGAGAAAATCATGTTTGTTGTGAGTCTTTTTATGTGAAGCTATCTCTTGTGAAAAAGTATGGGGTGGTTCTAGTAGTGGTAGCTTTTCCCTGATTTTATGGATTCAATACGATAAATTTGCTCTAGGAGATTGAGTAGTGCAAGGTTGTGTGGAAATGTAAGGAGTGAAAGTGAGAAACTTTCGTTTACATGTTTTCTTAGATCACTTGTAAACCCAAATACTCCTCCTATAACAAACGTGATGTTTCCATAGGTTTGTTGCTTGGTTTCCAAAAATTTTAAAAAGTTTTCAGTCGTACAGTTTTGTCCTCCAATATCTAGAAGTACTTTACATCATTTTTCTTTTACTAAAGCTTCTACGAGTCTCTGCGTCTCGTCTTTTTTTATCTCTTCTACTGTGTCTTTTTTACTCGGTTTGAGTTGGACTATCTTGAGGTTTTTCCCCAGACGTTTTTCGTACTCTTTGATAGGAATTTCAAAGTGTTTAAGTGAGTCGTAGATGGCGATAATTTTGTACATACTTTATAGGTTAATTTCTTTTTTAGATTTTATACTCCATATAAATATAGCTATCATTACTACTCAAAATACAAAGAAAAATCATTTATAATCAAGGATTCAAAGAATAATTCATCCAAACATCAACCCAAACACATTTGCCAGATTTTGAACGATTTTCATAGGACCTGCTGACGCATTTGCATCTATCTCTTTGAGGTTCATATACCTTGCATAATCTTTGTTATATACATCTAGAAAATACATCTGCCCTAGAGACATCGCTGCAGCATACCCTACACTGTTGAGGAAAGCAAGAGTCATAACGATGACGGCTCATTTCTCTGAGAGAAGTCACATACCTATGAGGGAAAAACCTGAAAGTAAAAGTCCCGTAAGTGCTACAGGAAGTACTCCTACTTTTCTTCAAAGATTCCCAAAAGTCTCTTGGAGTCCAAATGCAGGGATAGCGATAAATCCTAAAAGTACAAAACTAAAACTTGGCTTTACTCTGTCTAAAAAGTTTATGAGAAACGTTGAAGCAAACGTATCCCAGAATCCCATAGTGAGAACTACTATCACTGTCCAATAAATCGTTACATTTGCAGGACGTTGCAAGAGTATCTTGAACGTAGTTATCATGGTTTCTTTTGTTTCTTGAATCAACTCTGGAAACTTGAGATTTGTCTTAAATTCTTTTGGTTTTAAAAATATATATTTTGTCTGAGCCATAATATGCTTGAGTTCTTCTTTTGTGACTGTTTGAGCCACATACTGTTTAATATTTTGAAGCGTATTTTTTTCTATAGAGAGCGTAAGTTCTTTTATGTCAGATAGGTTTACAGTCTCCTCTTTGTTGTTAAAAAAACGAACCGTAAAGTAGATGACGATACCGATGATAAAAATAAGGGAAAATATAATAAGCTTTGGATTGAGGGACATAATAACTCAAGAACTCAAAAGTCCGACGAGCATTCCGACTCCAGAAAAGATATTACTTCTTGCCATAACTTCACTATAGCTTGCTGGTGGTACATTGTTCATGATGTATGAAAGAGTGGTAACATCATTTATCTCTTTGATGATTCCATAACATATTGCCGCTACAAGTATAAGTACGAGGTTAAGAACGTTTTTGAAAAAGAAATCAAAAAGTTGATCAAATATTTTTACGTCGGTGACAGAAGTTGTAGTTGTTGCGAGAAACCCAGCTACTTTAAAAATAAACAGTGAAAATATTACCATCGTTACTAACTGCAAAGAAGTGGCAATGAGATAGAGCGTTTTTGATGAAAAGTATTTTTGCAGGATTCCAACTGGCACGTCTACAAGAAAAGAAACAAGGTTTCCAATCCCTAAAAATATACCTACCATCGCAACACTCTTAAGTTGAAATGTAAAGAAAAATACCATCGTAAACTGAAAGAGCATTCATAAAAAACCTATGAGAAACGTCGTAATATAGAAGTTTCTTTTTTTGTTTCCTGAAAAGTCTTTATCAACACTGATGACAACCGTACTTTGTGGATTTATCGCTTCTTGCATATACTAAAAATTACCTTTCGTTTATTGTAACATACTCATAAAAAAGATACAAAAAAACCCACTAGACTTTTCTGTAGAGTGGGGTTTATTTTCTAAGATATTCCAGAAGATATGATCTATTTCTCTCCGTTTTCCAGTGAACTTCCCTAAATCTTTCGATAGGAAATGGCGAAATAGTGAGCTGAAAACGTAGGTCGACGAGTTGCTCATCGGTGAGATAGTTGAGCTCTATAGCTTGTATGAGTAGACTTTTTTGTTCAGAAGTAAGAGCCAAAGGGGTTTCAATAGTATTTGGGTCTCATACTATTTTTCTCGGTCTTTTCTTTGATACGAGCAGTTCATGAACTAGGTTTTTTACTTCCTTTGGCACATCTGGACGTTTTATAAGACCTAACTTTCAAAAAAATCCTCCAGTTTGTCACACAGCTATTGGGAGAGCTTTTTCGCCCACATCATTTACTTCCACTCAGACATCATTTGCTACTCCCATAGGAATAGAAACATCTTCTGTACCGTCTATTGCAACTGTTTTACCATTGAGGGTCATCACCGTTCGTACTTTTCTGGTATCACGGTGAATATTTGGGAACGGATATATGGTTGCTCCTCCCTCTACTTTTTCCTTTTGTTTTCTATATTTACGAATTTTTTTTACTATAAGGTATGCCTGATCTTTTACCCAATCAATCGCTTCTTTAACGTCTCTTGGAAGTTTTCAAACTTGATTTGCATTTGCTGCTTCTGATACTCTAGAAAGTGTTTCTTTTGTCATATTTTGTAAGTATATCTTTATTGTACCCTATCTTTTTCAAAGACACAAAAAATCCTGAGGTTTTTCCTCAGGATTTGGCTATGATTTATTTTTTGAAAAATTTTCACGACATAATTCTTGCAATCAAGTCTTTAATACCTCCTGTTGTTTCCCCTACAGGACGAGCTGGAGCTTTTCGAGGTGCGAGACTTTTTTCTGGAGAGCGAACTTCTAAAACAGACCCATCTGGTCTTGTAGCTCTTATAATACCTGGTTCAGGGCGTTCAATCTTTACAAAAGGATCAGGTTTTCCAGTCTCTTCAGGAGGAGAAGAAGGTTTTTCTGTCATAGAAGAATATATGAAATAAGTAAATTTACTATAATTTAAATAATAAATTTGTCAACTATATATTTTCTTTTACTATTTTCCCTTCTGTTTCCCCTCTTTTACGTACTTCATATCCTCATTGTTCAAGTGTTTTTCCTGAGATGATGATGATATTTGGAACTCCGAGGATTTCAGCGTCTCCTATTTTTTGACCAAACCCAAACTTTTTTGTTGTTCTATCATCCAAGATAACATCTTTTCCTTCTGACTCAAGTTTCAAGGCAAATGCTTTTGCCTTTTCGATATTTTCATCTCCCAGAACTGCAACGTAGTAACTTGCTGGAGCAAGGTGTTCTGGCCATGCAATCCCCTTTTCATCTAAGAAATATTCTGCGATAACTCCCATAAGGCGAGAAACTCCGATTCCATAACATCCCATAAGAACATTTTCGTTCATCACATTATCAGCCCCAAGAAATGACATCTTGAACGGTTTTGTAAATTTTGTTTCGAGTGGGAAAATATTTCCAACCTCTGAGGCTTTACGAAATGTAAGTTTTTGTCCCGTAGTTTTTGAGAGAAATCCTTCAATAGGCTCATTGAAGTCACTAAATTCTTTGATATCTAGGTCAGAAATATTTACATTTTTTGAACTTTTTGCTACAGCATTTGCTCCTGCAAAAAAGTTTTTTACGGTTTTGATAGAATCATCTGCATAGAAATCTGCCTTGAGAGCTGAAGTTTTAAGTCCAGTAATAAATCCTCTTACCGTCCCTAAAGTTGCAAGGTCTTCTTCATTTGCGAGAGTAAACTTTTCCCCATATTTTTCACTGATAAATTTTCTTACTTTTATCTCATTTACTGCGAGATCTCCACGGATGAGTATTCCAAAAAATTTTCCTGAAGTGGTTTTATAGATAACAGTCTTGAGCATTTGCCAGTCTGGAGCTGCAAAGTATGCAGTCATTTTTTCCATATTGACGATATCTGGAACCGTATCAAGAAGTTCCATTGGTTTTTCTGCGTCAGAGCTATTTTTTTCATCAGCTATACCTTCTGCAACTTCTAGGTTTGCACAGTATCCTGCACTATCTTGTACAACGATATCTTCTCCTATCTCAAGAAATGTTTGGAATTCATGACTAAACTTGTCGGTAAATACTCCTCCATCAGCTTGAGCAATCACAGTATCATTCCCGAGTCCAAGTCTCGTAAACACTTTCATGTAGACTTCTTTTACTTTCTCATAAAACTCCACAAAATCTTCGTTGGTAGCGTGGAAACTATACGCATCTTTCATGATAAACTCTCTTCCTCTTAAAAGTCCTGATTTCGCTCTTTTTTCGTTACGGAACTTTTTTTGGATATGGTACACACATACTGGGAGGTCCTTGTATGACTGGATAAATTCTTTCATCAATGGAACGACATTTTCCTCATTGGTTGGAGCGATACGGAATTCTGTTGTTCCCCAAGAAGGAACTTTAAAATATTCTGGGATTTCCCAACGATTGGTTGTATCCCAAGACTCACGAGGAGTAAGTATGCTCATGAGCGTTTCAAGGTATCCTGCATTGTCCATTTCTTCACGAACCACATTTTCTATTTTGCGTAACACACGAAGCCCCATAGGAAGAAAGTCGTAGACTCCTGCCATTTCTTGGCGGATAAATCCTCATTGGAGGAGTACCCCCGTTGATTTATTATCACTTATTTTTGGCGTTGTTTTTAGTACTTGCACTGGGTATTTCGAAAGTTGGAGCATAGTTTGTTTTTTTAATATCTAAAGTAGTGTA
>CAYTMN010000060.1:2386-6177 GCA_964438925.1 uncultured Candidatus Peribacteria bacterium | reverse complement strand
GCTTATACTCTTGTTCTTTACCACCAACTGTTACCTTGATACTCCCCACTTCTTGTGGAATAAGTTTTCAAAGACTATAAAATACCTCATTGAATTTCTCTTGATTTTTATCTGATTTTTTTCTATCAATAGTAAGAGTTGTTCCTTGTTTTATGTCTTCCATTTTTGCTACTCAAAGAACTTGTGGGAGATATTTTTTTGCTATTGCATCTTTATTTTCTTTTTCAAGTCCCTTTACTGTTGCAGCTATTTTGTCTTGGATACTCTTAATATCTTGTTTTGTTGATTCTTCCTCTGTTACAACTTTTCATAGTTCTTCTTTATGTATCTGAAGATCTTTGATTATCTCTGCAAATTCTGGATCTGTAGGATCTCAAATCTTATAAATCCTTCAAAGATTCTCTACATACTTTTTGAGATGCTCTTTCCCGTTTTTAGCTTTTTCAAGTTTTTCTTGAAGTCACTCCAGGTCATCAAGCAGTGGTTGAATAGCGTCTTGTTTGTCCTTTGGAAGACCTTTAAACCATTCGGGAGACTGAGTTTTTTTAAATTTTTGTACAGCTACATCTCATCCTCTTTCATCTGGAGCTTCATATAAAGCAAGATTTAGCCCCAATATTTTTTGTAGATATTTTTCAAACAACATATAGAGAAAATTAATACTATATATGCGAGTGTACCATACTTCATTTTTTTTATCAAAAAATGGTGTTTTTTTAGAACTATAAGGTTTTTTTGATTTCTTGAGAAAAAAAAGATATAATAGAAGAGTAACTTTAAAAACATATGTTATCAACTTTTGGTTTTGACCTCTTTATCTCAAGCTTGTACGCAAAGCTCTATACTGGGATAGACTTTTATGCTCCAAAACTCCTTTGAGCGCTCCTAATACTGGGTATAGGGCTTTTGATGGCTATAGCTATATATAAGGCGACAATGTACTTATATGCAAAGTTTAAAATAGGTGACCTGATAGATAAGATAGAGCTTGATTTTTGAGTAGATGACCTCTACCCTGAAGATGCTCCATCACCAAAGATAAAAAGAAAAGAAAAAAGAAAACTCCTGACTCAGAGAATGCGAGTAGATAAGCTTATTGCAAAGTCTTTTTCGTACTATATCTTCCTTGTGTTTTTTAGACTCTCTATCATCGTTATCGGGATCAATGAAGTGGAGAAATTTTTAGGAGATCTTATCGGGTATCTTCCGAGTCTCTTTATCGCAGTTTGTATAGGGTTTTTTGGACTGAGGTTTTCTGATACTGTGTATGATGTACTCTACAATACTCTTGAACTTACTCGTCAAAAAACAAGTAAAATCATCGCGATGTGATGAAAGGTTATCATCCTCTTCTTCACGATTATGCTGGTGCTTAACTATATAAGAATCGTTGATGAATTCATCATTCGTACAATCCTCATCTGATTTGTAGGAATGTTTTCTATAGCTTGTGGACTCGCTTTCGGGCTCTGAGGAAAGGATGTTGCCAAGGAAATACTTGAGAGTTTCAGACACTAGAATCTGCGTTATTGAAGCAAAATTTGAATTCAATCACAATAACAATATACTCGCGTATATTGTTTTTTTATTTGTATGAAAGCTGATTTTTTAGACTACATTAAGAAGGAATTTGCGTTTGATGCAACACAAATGCAGGAATTTGAAACGTGTCTGATTGCTCCTCTGAAAAAGTCTCTGAGGGTCAATACTCGCAAAATATCTGTAGAGGAATTTGAACATCTCACGAAAGCAAAAGAGTGGAGTCTGACAAAAACAGGATATGGGAAAAATACGTTTTATATAGATAGAACGCAAGACCTAGATACTGCTTTATGAAATACATATGAACACCTTGCAGGGTACTTTTACGTGCAAGAAGTAGCGGCTTCTATGTCTCCATACTATCTCTCAAATGACAAAGTAGATAATGAAAATCATATCATCCTTGATATGAGTGCTTCTCCTGGAGGAAAGTCGACCCAGTTAGCAGAGTATTTTCCAAACTCTTTGATAGTAGCAAATGAGATAGATAAAACTCGTCTCAAAGCACTGGAGGAAAATATAGATAGAATGTGAGCGACTAATATCATCGTCACAAACTACGATGGAAGACACTTTAAAAACACTCCTGAAGCGTTTGATAAGATACTTCTTGATGCTCCGTGTAGTGGTGAAGGAACGAGTTTTAAAACCGATGAAGCTTTGAAGTTTTGGAATATAAAAAATATAGAAACTATCGCGAGACTTCAACTCCAACTTTTAGATGGTGTACTCTACTTGTACTCTAAATAAACTTGAAAATGAGGGCGTTGTTGAGACGTTTCTTGAAAAATATTGAAAACACTTTGAACTTGTACCTCTGAGTGAAAATACCTACAAAAGAAACTGGCCGCATATAGAAAAGACTGGAGGATTTTTTGTCGCAAAAATCAGAAAAATATCGACTATTATCCAGCAGGAATCTCCTGTAAAGACAGACGATCACGAACATAGTTTTGAGAGAAGAAAAAAGAAAAACGTACAAGATGAATTTGTCAGACAAAACATAGAAAAACTTCAAAATAAACAAGAGAAGTTGATAGAAGACTTTTTAGAGAAGTATTTTTGATACACACAAAGATCATACTTTTTTAAGTATAAAGATGCCATATATATGACTCATAAGTCTCTCTCTACAGTATGGGAAAAGTTTTTTTTCTACAAAACCTGAGTGGAAGTTTGAACTTTGAAATGAGGAGTATTTGAGCCAAATTTTTTCTTTGGAACCCTTCAAATATTTTGAAAGTGAACTCTTGAACTTTCAGAGGAACACGCAAGAAAATTATTTTCTTGATATGAAATAGAAACAGAGCAAAAAGATGGTTTTTACCAAGCGATAGTCAATAAAAAAATCCCCATCTGAATTTGTAAAATCAAATGAGGAAAAATGAAAAGTCTTATACCAACAAAGTTAATCAGAAAATAATTATCTTTTAGCTTCAAACCAATGGTGAGATGTTCCTGCAAGCATCGCTCATAGTACAGGAGCAAGAGTAAAAATCCAGAGTTGTTCTAGTGCGGGAGCAGCAAGCCAAACATTTGATGATATATTTCCTAGTTGTGAAACTTCTAGCCACAAAGCAGGTCCAAAAGAACGAGCAGGGTTGAGAGATGTAGCAGTGATAGGCATAGTGATGAAATGCATAAGTGTATAGCTGAGTCATACTACTAACCCAAAAACCTGGGCGTTTGCTCTCACTGTTGATGCCCCTAAAAATATTTTTACAAAGATGTAGCTTGTTATAAGTTCAGCAATAAATGCTGTTTTCATATCAAATCCCCTACCAATTTCGTTTTGTCAGAGATAGTTTATATTTATCGGTCCTACTGCTCAAACTGCAATAGCATAAAGCACTACTGAACCTAACGCAGCTCCAATAAATTGTGCTATGATGTATTTTACTGCTTCACTCCACTTCATATGTCATGACATCGCTACTCAAACGGTAACTGCTGGGTTGAAGTGTCCTCCAGAAACATGTCCAAGAGAGTAGTACATCGCTATAAAGGCAAATCAAAAAGCAAGAGCTATACCTAGCTCTCAAAATGCCTTTGTTCCTACCATCATTGTTCCGCATCAAATAGCTACTATAACTGCAGTACCATAGGCTTCTGCAACATATTTTTTTGTGTTATCCATACAAAAAAATTAAGGTATAAAATGAATGAAAAAAACTCTCTTGTATTCTTGAAATGCGTTACTGCAATCTCATTCACCTATACTCTAGGAAAAGAGAGAGAAAATGCAAGAA
>CAYTMN010000060.1:0-2376 GCA_964438925.1 uncultured Candidatus Peribacteria bacterium | reverse complement strand
TCTTATTCTATCACGCCCAATTTAATCACTTTTTTACGCATCTTTTTGTATTTTCGTGTCATGAAGATTTTCATATCTCTCAAGAGGTATTTCACTCACGTTTGGTCAAAGTTTTGTAGTGGTAACTTTCAACTTTACTTTTTGTTTTGACATATCTACAGCCAAAACCTCTACATCATCAATTGCCCCAGTAAAAGGATTTCTTCTTTGAAATTTATATCAAACAACAAGATGCGGTTGTTGAGCTACTATAGTAATCTTTGCAGCTACTTCATGTTGAGTATCTCCTGCTACTTCTTGTTCTCCTCCCCTTGCTTCAAATGACTGTACTTCTGCTCCCATAGTCTATGAATTATAATTAAGTCCAGTATTTATAGTATTTTTTTAAAAATTGTCAAAAAAAGTTTTCTTTTGAACTTTTATGTGTTTTTTATACAATTCCCAAAATACTATCGTGCTATGCAATACAAGGTTTTTTGATGTAAGGTAAACAAATACTACACTGACAAGTGGCTTTCCAGTAGTAAACTGAAAGATGCTAGTGGGATTTTTGTTGCGTCATGTGTTGTTACCGACTCAGCAAAAAGAAAGTGGATTCGCTTTGTAAAGCAAAACATGAGTAAACTTTCTGATGGAGAAAAGATGTATATCAGCGGATGTGGAGCTTTTGAGATGGGAAAGGAAAATGACGCTTTTTTTTCTACATACCCTGAACTTCAAGCATTTTCAGAAAATATAGTTTTACTGCCTGAAGACCCACAAGAGAAACATAAAGGACAATGATCTCTTGGAAACATCAAAACTCTACAACAAAAGCTTCCTCAAACTGGGATATTTACCAAAAAGTTTGTCCTCATACAAGGTGGATGTGATAGTTACTGTACTTTTTGTCTCACCGTTCAAAAAAGATGAGGTCACTTTTATAGGAGTAAAGAAGACATCCTCGAAGAGATACTTACAGCTCAAAGAAGAGACGTGCAAGAGGTAGTCCTTACGTGAGTCAATCTGTGTGCTTGGGGACTTGAAAATACCAATGAAGTTTGAAAATCTCGTTTTGCTGAACTTCTTCTATACATACTAGAAAATACTGATATCCCAAGAATTCGCATCAGTTCTCTCTGACCTGAGTTTGTTGATGATGCTGTACTCAAGGTTTTTGAAAATACACGAATCTATCCTCATTTTCATTTTTCTATTCAGTCAGGTTCCGAGAGTGTTTTGAAGCAGATGAAGCGCCACTATGGAAGTGAATATATGAGAAATTTACTCAAAAAAACTCGTGCTATCAAGCGTGAAGATGGTGTTGATATAAGTATAGGAGCTGATATCATCGTCTGATTTCCTGGAGAAACAGAACAAGACTTCATAGATACCTATAGTCTTGTACAAGACTTTCAAATAGGACGTCTGCATGCATTTCCCTTTTCAAGTCATGATTTCGGGGAGCATGTTCCTGCTCACTTTTTCAAGGACCAAATCACAGATAGTGTAAAAAAACAGAGATTGCAAAAACTTTTAGAACTGTGAGAGAAAAATAGAGATGCGTTTATACAGAGCCAAGTAGGTAAAACGTTTGAAGTACTTGTTGAGGGGAAAATACAAGGTGAAACATGGAGTGGATGGACACAAAACTATATAGAGGCTGACGAAACTAACTTTCAAATCCTTGAGTGAACGATAAAAAGAGGACACCTCATACGTGGTATCCTCCTGTGAAAAAGTCAGAAAAAAACTAAAGAAGCTCTAATAGACTAGCCACTCTTAAACGCTTTTTTGAGAAAATCATTGAGCTAAAAGATCATTAAACTTTATTTTGCTATGCTCGTCAAAATATTCAACTGCTTCACTTACATTCTCTTGTATGACTATTTCTAGGACTTTTGAAGGGTTTTGTACGATATACTCTGAAACGAATTGCAATAAAATCTGTATATCATCTGGTGTAACATGAGTAGTTTCTTGAGAAATACTTGTATAGTTTGGTATACGAGCTTGAATTTGAGAGATAGTATCTATATTTTCTAGATGAATAAATGTTAGAAGCTGATCCCAGTCATATCGAAACTCATCTACCTCTTTTTTTTCTCTAGGTTTCATAATTTCTTCTGCGGCTTCCGCTGCTGCATCAATCGCATCAAGAAGGATTTTTCTTTTTTGCTGACTTTCAGTCGTATACTCAGAGAGTTTTCCTACCATTTGAGTAAACTCAGGGGTATTTGGATATTTTGAAAGTAAAACATCAACTTCATTTACAATTTCATCATAAGATTTATATTTTGTCCAAGTATCTTTAAACTCTGTATCAACGGCATAATATGAATCACAAGCACATTTTTTAACTCCACTTGGAGTTTCATATTCTACTTGGAATCCTTC
>CAYTMN010000059.1:4335-6321 GCA_964438925.1 uncultured Candidatus Peribacteria bacterium | reverse complement strand
TATCAATGGCAAGAAAAACTAGATACAGGCAAAGATGAAGCTGACTATTTGTTTTCTCGTCTGAGTGAAGGGTTTCAAAAAGATATACAAGCAAGCGAATCTGATACGAGTACTGGTTCTTATATAGATATTCAGGAAGAATTGCTCATAGAAGAGATAGAAACAAAGATATGAGAGTATGAACAAGGGGTAGAATCAGCTGCTAAAACTATGAGTGCAGGATCAAACTACAACAGTAAATGAGATAAAATGACTCTTGTCTCTATTCTTATGTCTATGGTTCTTTTTATAGCGTGAATCTCAACAAGTTCTAGTATTTCTTTTGTGAGCAGAAAAAACCTTATATATATTGGAGGATCTATATTTCTCTTTAGTATTCTTGTCTTTATACAAGGAATAGCGTTGTAAAACTTTTTAAATATGACTCAAAAAATTTTAGAGGAAAAGCTTTGTAAAACTTGTAAAGAACAATTTTCCATATACCAAGATGAACTAGACTTTCTAGACAAAATTTCTCCTAAAATAGAGGGGCAACTTTATCAATTATCTAAGCCAAGCCAATGCCCTAGTTGTCGACAAAGACATCGCTTGTCTTTTTTCAATGAGAGAAATCTCTATAAGAAAAATTCAGACTTTTCAGCACAGACAGTCATATCAATGTATTCTCCTGACAAAGAGGTGAAAGTATACTCACAAAAAGAGTGGTGGGGAGACGCATTTGATGGACTTTCATATGGAAGAGTATATAGGCAGTGAGTTGATTTTTTTACCCAGTTTCAGTCTCTGAATAAAGAAGTTCCTAAAATAGCACTTCTTACGGTAAGTTGTGAAAATTGTGAATTTAATAACTATCTAGATAACTCAAAAAATTGTTACTTATGTATCTCCAATCAAGAACTAGAGGATTGTCACTATATTCATGCTTCACAAAACATTAAAAATAGTTTAGACTGTTGGTGGAGTGGATGGATTGAAAATAGTTATGAAATGTTTAATTGCGCAAGAATGTTTCATTCATTTTTTTGTCTGGGTTGTGCCGACAGTTCCAATCTCTATTTTTGCGAAGAATGTATCAATTGTCATGACTGTATGTTTAGTTACGGACTGTACAATAAAAAATACCATATATTTAACAAAGAGTATTCAAAAGAAGAATACGAAAGAAAACTCAAAGAACTTGAACTATTTTCAACTGATAATATTGAACAATACAAAACACTTTTTACAAACTTTGTTTCTCAAATTCCTCACAAGTTTGCTCATGAAGAAAGAAATGAAAACTGTACCTGAGACTATATGTATGGAAATAAAGACTGCACTAACTGTTTTTCAATTGTAAATATAGAGAATGGTTACTGGATATTTGAAGCAGGACGCGTAAAAAATGTCTATGACTCAACAAACATTTATGATGGAGAAGGATATACAGTTGGCAGTATTTTAGTAAACTACGGTAGTAAAGTATTCTTTTCTCATGATATCTATACCTCAAGTGATATTTTTTACTCTACACATTTATATAACTGTAAATTTTGTTTTTGATGCACAGGCCTCAAAAATAAAGAATATTGTATTCTCAATAAACAATATTCCAAAGAAGAGTATTTTGAAAACGTAAAAGAAATTATAGGGTCAATGCAAAAAGATGATCTCTGGTGAGAGTTTTTTCCTGCATCTACATCGAGTTTTGGATACAACGAGACAGTAGCACAAGAATACTTCCCTCTTACAAAAGAAGATGCTGTAAAGCAATGATTTGTATGGTCAGACTATGAAGCTCCACTCCCAAAGGTAGAAAAGATTATTCCTGCAAGTAAACTTCCAAAAACTATTGCTCAAATCCCAGATGATATCCTCAACTGGGCTATACAACCAGAAAACCCATCTTCAAAACCTTTTCGAATTACACAAGAAGAGCTCAAGTTTTATAGGTTACATAACTTGCCTGTACCTAGAAAAAACCCACTAGAGAGGCATCTTGATAGA
>CAYTMN010000059.1:1606-4325 GCA_964438925.1 uncultured Candidatus Peribacteria bacterium | reverse complement strand
GAAATCAAAGAAAACTTGTATCAAGAAAATGTAGTAACTGTGATATAAATATTTTTACAACATATCAGGATGAAGCTATTCTTCCTATATTTTGCTCTGAATGCTATAAAAAGGAGGTTCTATAATTTTGGATATCTTTTAAAGTTTGCTCTGAAAAATATAAATAATCTCAGTATTACTGCTATCTAGTGGTAATTTTTCCCAAAAAAGGGAAAGACATTTCTAAGTTAAAAAATCAATGTGCTCCAAATGATGTTTGATGCGGTTTTTCCAATGATTTTTTGGAAGAGAGAGTCCATACTTCTCATAAAAATCTACTTCTTCAGGAAGAAAAGTAAACAAGTTCCCTTCTTGATCTTGTATTATTTTTTTACAGATATCTCTGTGTATCTTCCATACTCCATTTTCAAATCATTCATAGTTTCAAATTGTTTCTAGAGGTATGATCTCTGAATTTTGAGGAGTAGCGATGGTAATAGATTCTTCTCTATAAAGATATCATTTTTTTTCTGTTTCTTCTCTTGAAAAAAGTCCAAAAAATCAAGCAATAGTATCGTTAAAATAATAAGGATTGATATATCAAGGAAAAAAGTTTCAGAGAGTATTTTCTTTTTCCATTTGAGAAAATATTTCATCCACTTTTTTAAACCAATCTTCTTTAGAGTATTGCTTATTAAAGATACAAAATGACTTATTTTGTAATCCAACACATCATAGACAAAACGAGCATGATTCTAAGTAAAAAGAGTAAAAAATTGAGTTACAAAACAGGACTCAAACACTACAATAGTTATGTTCTCCACCTCCTCATTGAGTGACTCAAAAGTAGTTTGATTTTCCTCCACCTCCAGTCGAAAAACAGTCATAAAATTCTTCTATTTCTGCATTTCATCATGAAAACATCACATTTCTTCCATTTTTCGCATTTGCTACAAACACTCCATTTGCTATATTTTCTGATTCGATGATATAGTTTCAAGAACACTGCACGTTATTAAAACTTGTTCACTGTGATGATACCTTTAAATACCAACTATCAAACATATCTTTTTGTTTCAAAAGTTCTTCTTTTTTTACGAAGTAGATATCTTTTTCATATATTTTATTCTCAATTGCAAAAGAAGTATTTATCAAGTTATCGCAAAATAGGCATTCAGAGCATCAAATGAGGTTTGAAGAAAACCAAATATTTGATGAATTGGTAATAAAGTTTGAATAAAAAATCTTAAAACTCTCCTTGACTCATTTTCAAAAGTGAACTATTTCACTATTGCGAATCACTTGAAGAGAGTTAAAAACATTTTTTGAACTCAGTGCCCATATAGTATAAAAGACATTTTCAGAGTTGTATATTACCGTGCTTGAAAGATAAGCATTTTTAGAGTTTCAAGAGTTGTCAGCATATTCGATATTTTCGCTTTCACCATATTGAAGTAAGTTTGGTAAAGGAACTTTTTGAAACAGAGTTTGAAACTGTTGAAAAAAGTCAGTTCCAGATTCAAATTCTTTTCAGTATTCTCAGAGAGTATCTCGTAAATCATCAAAGTTTTTTTTCGATGTAATAGTGACTCTTCAAGATTGAGGAAATCTCGAAATAAAGCCATTATTTTTTCATAAGACGACAGGAAACCAACTTGGAATTTCTAAAAGAAATTCTTTGAGTGGAGTCTTTTTCCTTTTTTCTTGGATTTTTTTCTGCCAAATATCTAGACTCATACTAAAAAAGAGATTTTAAACGTTTTAAATAATGTATTCTTGGGAGAGGTAACGCATATTTGACCAGAAAATCGTATTCTGTTGGAGTGATTTTGTAGTAGTTTCCATCACCATCAACAATTGCCTTTGTTAAGATATCTTTGTCTATCATCCATTTTCAAGAGGTATCTCTTCCTTCGTATTTCCCTAGATCTGTACTAGAAACGATTTCAACCCCCGAAGGAATATCAACTTTTATCGCTTCGTTTCTCCATAAAAATCATTCTTTCTCTACTTCTTCTTTTGATGTATTTCATGAAAAGAGATAGGCAAAAGTATCATTATAGTAAAATGGATTGAGTTGAGGAGAAAAGAACGATCATAAACTTCATTCTTCTTGCATTTTTGTACAGATTTTCTCTACTTCTATATACCACTCTTCTTTTGTGTATGGCTGATTAAAGATACAATAGTGTTGATTGATAAGTCCTACACATCAAAAGCAATAAGAACAGCCATCAACAAACATTGAGTAGTATATATTTGATCCAAAGCCCACGTTATATGAACAAAAAATATTTTCAGGATTTCCTCAAAAGTTTACCACTCCATAGGCAGTTTTTGTCCCTCTTCCTCAGATAAATATATCATAACAGTCTCCACCATCAGCTTCAGACCCTGCAAACATGACATTTTTTCCATCTACCATATTGTTGACGAAGTACCCATTTTGGATGTTTTCACTGGCTAAAATAGCACTTCCAGAGCAGTTTTTTGATGCATGAATAGCTCATTTTTTTGAAACTCCTGTAAAGTGGCTTTCAAACATATCCTGATGAGAGAGTATTTCCTTTTTCTGTCTCATATACTCGTCTTTTTCAAGTACCTGATTTTTGATAGCATACGATACATTTTCTAAGTTCTCACAAAACAGACATTCACTACATCCAACGAGATTTGAAGAAAACCAGATATTGCTTGAGCTACTTATAAAACGACTATAAAAGACTTGATAAGATTGATT
>CAYTMN010000059.1:0-1596 GCA_964438925.1 uncultured Candidatus Peribacteria bacterium | reverse complement strand
ACCAATAGATATTACTATTGCCTGTGATGACATAGGAGCTATTGAAAACATCAAACGAGTTTTCTCGTACCATAAAGCTATATTGTACATTTGCACAGTCCCATGCCACGATAAAGGAGAGGTAACTATCTTTGGAGTTCACCGCAGTATCCACAAAGTCACAGTTCTCATTTGTTCCAACATGATAGAGATTTGGAAGAGGAACACTTTCCAGAAGTTCTTTAAAGTTTTGTGTAAAATTCTTTGAAACATCATACTTTCTTCCATACTCGATATTTTTTTCTCTATTTGCTTCAAAATCCTGCCTTTTACAGATTTTGATTTTTCCGTTATTTGGAGGATAAATAGAGACCATTCCATCATGCTTATAAAATCCTAGTGGTGCCCAACTTACAAACATTTTTAAATACTCTCAGAATGGAGTATTTTTCCTTTTTTCTTTGATGTAATCTAGATAATTTTCAAAAGGCATACATAAAAGTTAAATAGTCTTTCTACACTTGTTAATATACTTTCTTATTATAACACTCCTCACAATATACTTTCTCGGGTCTCTCTGGATTATACGTTGTTTGTATGGCTTTATTACATTTGTCACACATTCTCTCAAAGAGTTTTCTTGGATTTCTCAAACTCATCCTTTCTTTATGTCTTTGGTCTGGATGACGTCTTGGAATAGGAAGATGATGTTTTCTGTAGAACTCAAGTTCTTGTTTGATGATACGAAATGGTTTCTTAGTCACTTCACATTCTATTGCCCAGTTGAGGATATCATCTGGGATATCTTGAATATTTTCTGGTAACTTGTCTGCTGGAATAATCTTCTCTACTTTTGGAAACGGAGCTTCGTAGTTTGACCAATGAAATTCTTTCTTTAGAGCTTCTTCTCTTGTCATCGGAAAATACTCTTGAGCGACTGTTTCGTTATACCCAAAAGGACTTATTGAACTAGGAAAGAATTCTCACCACTCTCAGCTCTCCTGCATATGTTCTATGATACGAGGAACAAGCTTCTCATATTCTTCTTTAGTATATTGTTTATTGAGGATGGAATACTGTTTGTCTTTGAGTCCAACACATCCAAAACAGTCCTTACAGTTTCGACACTCAAAGCAGTAAAATATCTTGTCACAGTCCCGTGTTTGAGAACATCAAATAGATCTTGAAGTTCCAGGGCAAGATATCATCTCATAACATTGTTGTACTCATAGATTTGCAACAAAAGTCACATCATAGCTATTACTAGTTCTCGGGGCATTGTATATATATCGACAGTCTTCACCGTACTTTATATCAAATGAATCAAAGCAGTTTTTAGATTCCCCGATATTATTTCACGTGACATTCTCTGAAAGATAGATATTGGCATGTCGAACTGGTAAGTTTCTTTTTAGGTTTCAAAAATCATTTTCAAGAGTATCCCTGATATCTTTTTGGTACATACTATGTTTCATTTTTTCAAATTCCTCTTTGGTTACCGGTTTGTTGAGTATTTGGTATGACGCATTATTGAGACCAAAACAGGCGATACAATTCTGACAGCTGTTACAATCAGTACAAAAATGACAATCAGAACAATCGTTACATCTTGTAAAA
>CAYTMN010000058.1:414-6457 GCA_964438925.1 uncultured Candidatus Peribacteria bacterium | reverse complement strand
GTAGAGTGTCAAAGGTGAGTTGTGTGTGCCACAGGGGGTAAATTAGGACTATTCTTCTCTATTGTAGTATATTATTTGTATAAATGGTAGAAATGAGGCGATTTTGAGGTTGATTTTTTTGATTTTTTGTGTCTTTACATCAATACGGTATTTATGGGGCATTTAGACAAATTATTCTGTAGTTGAAATACTTTCTTTAGAGTCTAAATATCTAAAAAAAATTCTCAGAAAATGTTTGCTAATACCCTAGATTCAAATTAAAATAATTATAAATAAAAAATTTTAAAAGTATATTTGTTTTTGGCTTTGAAACCCTAAAAAATTTGGAAAAAGCAAAAAAATATAAACAATAGATAACACCCTCCAAAAAATTTAGCTTTCTTTATGAGAAACGTTCAAAAGGCATTTACGTTAGTAGAATTAATAATTGTTGTAACTATTGTAGCACTTTTAGGAACGATTGCCTTTTTTTCCCTTGGGTGATATTCCCGAGATGCAAGAAATGTAAAAAAATCTGTAGAATTAAATGCCATTTCAAAACAAATAAGATTTAAAAGTATTGAGTGAATTAATCTTCTCTTATTTGCTTCAAACTCCGGAAGTATTATCACTGGAACAAACATAAAAATTTCTTGACGTGGCGACTATAGCTTATTTTCTGACAGATATACTGCCTGAGATATAAATGCGGTAGTACTTGGCGGAGACCCAGAAATGTTTTCTGATAAAGTTTTCGATACTCCTTATAAAATTGGAGTAACTACACTATGTGGAGGAGCATATGAACTAGCCGCGACACTTGAAGGCCAAGAGAATATTCTTGATACTCTCGTTATTGGGAATTGGAATCCTCGTAAATCTTCGGTGGTTCGTTGAACAAGAGATCATATTCAAGATAATATATTTTATCTTTCTTGAGCGGTCTACCAAAGTTTGTGATTTAAGAAATGAGATGTTGTATGAATAGCTGCAGGAACATATACTATTACTAAGTTAGTAAACAGTAATGAAATCCATCTTGATACAACAATCACTACTCCTGGTGCAAATATTTTTCTAAATGTTGACGAAACTCGTCACCTTATAAAGAAATGGGATTCAAACTTTCCTATTGATATAGGAAAATGAACTTTATACGTTCCCTATAAATAATTCTTAACAAAATAATTATGGAAACACCATCAAGTCAACAGACATCACCCGATATGGAAAAGTCTTCTAATAGAATTCCTTGGAAACTTATCAGTATTCTTATATTTATACTCTTAATGTATACTATTTCTTTATTTTTCTGGAGTGGAAAAAACCAAGAAAATGGTATGAATGGGTTCTCAAAGAATGAAGATATAGTCGTTGATGAAAATTCTCAAAATAACTCTTCGAAAACTCAAGAAACATCAAGCGTTGGAGAAACATCTAGGGTTGAAAGCACATCAACAAGCCAAGGAGAAACAATGGGGAAAAGTAACTTAAAAGATAAAGTAACTTGAAAAAATAAAAAATTTCAAAGTTTCTTGTTGGATAACTCTTGGCAAATAAATATGAAAAACTCCGCTTTCTCAAATATATGGGGAGATGAAAATATTTCTCCTATTTCAGAACAGAGCGTAAAAGTTACATATCCAAAAGGAAGTTATAAACCTTCTGCTTCTCCAAGATGAGGCGCAGGATTTATCTACAACCTCGGAGAAAACTATGAAGAGATAAGTATGAGTTACGAAATAGAGTTTGCTAAAAACTTTGAGTTTGTGAAATGAGGGAAACTTCCAGGTTTATGCGGAGGAAGTTGTCCAAGAGGAAGTGAAAAAGGGGAGGGGATTTCAGTGAATCTCTGATGGGATAAAGAAGAAAAACTGTGAATTTCTATCATTTGAAGTGGATGAAAGACTCTTTTAGATGAGGCACTTAGTAGTGTAAGCGCTGGAGAAAAGTATACGATAGATCTCGGAGTGAAACTCAATACTCCAGGACAAAGCAATGGGAGTATTATAGTCCACATAAATGGACAAGAAATCTTAAAACAAGAAAATATTGTTCTTCGTGGGATAAAAGAAGTTGCCGTAGATTCTCTTTTTTTCTCAACGTTCTTCTGAGGAGCTGATCAGTCTTGGGCAACTCCAGTGGAAACTTCGATAATTTTTAGCAATTTCAAAATATATGGAACAAAAAAACAATAATTTTTTTGCAATCTTGAGTCAAAGAAAATATGAAATTCTCAGTGTAGTTATTTTTCTCATACTTTCTTTTCTTGTAACATTTTTCTTTCTCTGAAAACAAGAACGTACCATGTCTAAAAAAGACGGAACGGTCAGTAAAGTTACCGTATATACTGATACGCCTACAAACTTCCCACATTCTAAAAGTCTAGCTTTCACTAACATAGAAAACAATCCTGAATATACCAATGTATGGGGAGAGGAAAATATGGAAATATCGGATAGCTCAGTAAAAGTAAGTTTTCCAAAAGGAAGTTTTAGTCCATCAAATGGACCGATAAAGGGAGGAGGAGGATTTATTTACTCTCCCGAATTTTTAGGACAAGCATCACACTCAGAACTTTCATACAATCTCACATTTGCAAAAGACTTTGATTTTGTGAAATGAGGAAAACTTCCAGGTTTATGTGGAGGAACGTGTCCAAGGGGAGGAAATGAAGGAGAAGGATTTTCTACTCGATTTATGTGGAGAAGAAATGGAGATTTAGAAGTATATGGATACTTACCAGGTGGTTTAGAACAAAGTATAGAAAGAGGAATGTTTCGTTTTGAACCATGAAAAAAGTATCATATATCTCAAGAGATACAGATAAATACCCTAGGGAAAGATGATGGGGTAATAAAAGTATTTGTTGATGGGAAATGTATGTATAAAAATACTTCTATGGTTTTTAGAACTACTTCCGACATACTTCCAAATAAAATGATTTTCTCAACTTTTTTCTGAGGAGCAGACAAATCTTGGGCAACTCCAGTGGATACTTCTATTGAATTTTGAGACTTTACTCTCGGTTGGGAGTAACTTCTAAGTATTTATTGACAAAATTCACCTGTATTATAAAATATAGATGAATTTTATGTATATATTCTAATATATGGGAGAAAGAACACTACTTGAAAACGTAGAAGGAGTACGAGAAAAGTACCCCATTTTTCTTGGTACTATTAGTCTTGTTGGAGCTATTTCTCTTTCCATTTCTTCTTGTCTTGCTGCAACTTGTGAAAAAACTACATTTCCCAACAGTGCACAAATACCTTTTACTAATATAAAAGGAAACTCTGAATATGCACATGTATGGGGAAGGGAAAATATGAAGATCACAGAGCAGTGAGTTGTAGTAAGTTTTCCAAAAGGAAGTTTTAGTCCGTCAAACGGAGATATAAAGGGAGGTGCTTGATTTATATATGCTCCACAGGCTTTAGCACAAGCAACACATACAAAACTCTCGTATACGCTTACATTTGCCGATAACTTCAACTTTGTGAAGTGAGGAAAACTCCCAGGTCTTTGTGGTGGAGATTGCCCAAGAGGTGGAAATGCTGATGAAAAATGATTTTCTACACGCTTTATGTGGAGACGAAATGGAGCCTTAGAAGTATATGGATATTTTCAAGGGAAAGCGGAACAGAGTATAGGAAGAGGTATGTTTTATTTTGTTCCATGAAAACAGTACGAGATATCTCAAGAACTAAAGATGAATACTCCAGGGAAAAGAGATGGAGTAGTAAAAGTGTTTGTTGATGGGAAGTGTGTATATGAAGATACATCAATGGTATTTGATACTCATTCTGATATTTCTCCAAATAAGATGCTTTTTTCTACATTTTTCTGAGGATCGGATGCGAGCTGGGCAACTCCAGTTGATACATCTATAAGCTTTTGAGACTTTACTGTTGAATGGAAATAACACCATTCTCTACATTACAATAATAATTTGAAACTATGACAACAATTAAAAGTCTTGATGGAAGACCAATCCGAGTAACAAAAACCCTTGAAGACATTCAAGCTCCTGATCAAGCTGAACTCGTAAGACTCAGAGAAGAAAAAACTCGCAAGTATTGAAATACTCCTCCAGAATTTGCCAGACAAATTGATAATATGATACAGTATGTAGAGAGGATTTTGGGGCAAAGAGAAGATTTCTATAAACAGCAAGCGTATAGGCATATATCTTTTTCAACTTCTAACATACTTACGCAAGTTTCTCTTGCCTACGAAAGTCAAAAAAACAACCCTGGAGTAGTAGGAGTAGTGCTTGCTATATTTCTAGAAGGAGTATTGAAAATGATTCAAGAAGTAGAGGTGATGGAGGGAACTCCAAAAGAGATAGAGGTTTGCTCCAATATTGGACATGAGATTCTTCATATTCCCGTTCGGGAAGAGTTACTCAGAACCAACAATAGAGTCCTTCAAACTCTTTTATATGGTTCTTATGTATTGTGACTTTGGGTAGATAAAAGAAGGAAAAATGAAGAAGATGATAGATTTGTTACAAGGTTTATTCATAACCCTGAGGACATAGCTCCTATGTATGTAGATACAGAGTGCGTATATGCATCCTATGGAAATGAAGTAGATCCAAGTTTAGTAACACTCAGGCAAATGCTTGTTTTTGCAAAACCAAAAAATCAAACTCCATATAACATGGATATGTTTAACTATATGTGTGACGAAGTTATAAAAGTTTTCCAAAAAGTCGTAGAAATTATAAAAAATCACAAATAAAAAAACTCTCAGATGAGAGTTTTTTTTATAATGTTTATTTATTGACGTTCTACAGTTACTTCTCTATGTCACTTCCAACCTTGAGGATGTGCAGTTTTTGGAGTTTCTCAAACCATACTACAAGGGATTTTTTGAGGAAGAATACCTCAAACTCTATCACAAATCTCACCTATAGTTCATATAGTTTGTTGTATGTCACCGATTCTCAAACCTTGAGGAATTGATGCACTTTCTATTCTTGCTGTATTCATAACTGCGTTTTTTATTAATACACTGGGACTATAATGTTTTTTTTAAAAAAGTCAAAAAAAAAGGGGGCAAATTGCTTTGCCCACCTTTGTTGTTGTAGCCTCTTGCCATAAACCTCTCGGCTAGACAAAAGGTCTCTTTACTGGAATTGGCCTTGCAACCATTTCCAGTAGCTGCTTCTTGTCAAAGCCTCAGTTTGCTCTTGAAGCACTTTTTGCTCCGCAAGCAACTGATTCCAGGCCAAAAGTTCAGAATTCAGCCTGGTCAACTCTCTCCCTTTCTCCTTTAACTGTAGTAAGAGAGTGTGACTTTGTAGTTGTGCCAGATACAAGGCGTCCCCTTTAACATATCCTTGATCTGACCCCTTCTGGAGTACTTCCTGTCTTGCCAAAGCGATTTCGTATTGCTTAGCAAGAATGGGTGTCTCTTTTTCAAGAGCTTCTATTTGTTTTTCATGGCCCGCAATGCGAATTTTCTCGCGAGCCAGTTGTTTCTGAAGTTCAAGAGTTTGCACCTTGTTTTCGAGTACCAAAGACCGGTACTGACTCTGGTAAACGCCGAAGGATACCAGAAGCCCCAAAAATGAGAGGACAAGGGTGCTTATCAAGACTTTCCGGAGACCCCCAAATATTCTTCGGGGACGAACGGTTAGAGGACCTCCGACAAGGTTGAGTGTTTTGGACACACTCCCTTGGTTTGTGTAGACTGCCTCGAGGAGTTGATTTCCTGTAGAAATGTAGAACCTCGTTTCATGGAGGTCCCCCTTCAAGGCTACCCAGGGGCTATGGAAGTCCCCAAGGCTCATCGCGAAATTTACTTCCCCTTTGACTTGGGAAGCCGCCTCCCGAGAGAGGACGATCACCCGGTAGTTCCACTGCGAGTACGCTAGAGGAACATAGCCCTTGCCTTTCTTTATAGCAAAGACGATGTCGCCCTGAGCGGGGAGAAGGGTGAGTTCTCCAGCTGCAGTTCCTTGGTATCTTCTCATATTCACGGATTCCTCCTATTTCAACAGCATGTACAAGATGATCAGAATTATGGCGATGTGCATACTTGGAGTGAACCAGTT
>CAYTMN010000058.1:0-317 GCA_964438925.1 uncultured Candidatus Peribacteria bacterium | reverse complement strand
CCGGCATCATGGGGTGCCAGTAGCCGTAGAGGATTCCCTGAAAAAGGGTCACCACTACACGTATCGTCAGACTGGTGAACACCCAGAAGAAAAATACAACTGGGTGGTAGGCGATACTGGCTACAATTGCAGACAGAGGTCCTACTAATGCTGCCCAGAAGAAAAATCTCTGGTCCAACAGTTTCAGGGTTGTTGCTAGGTCTGCTGGGCGAACGTCCCACAGCGCCTTACCAACAAGTTGCATATTTCGAGTGTACCGGGTTTCTTGGACCAGCATACTCAAAAATGGGGCAAAGTACTCATGCATCCCCAGTTTC
>CAYTMN010000057.1:442-6922 GCA_964438925.1 uncultured Candidatus Peribacteria bacterium | reverse complement strand
CCACTACAACTTTCACAGCTTTCTACCTCAAGACTCATAGAACGTACATAGTATACTGTCTTGATACCTTGCTTCCATGACTTGATATAGTAGTTATACAGCTCTTGTGGAGACACCTTTTGTGGGTTTACTATCCACTCAAACGACACTGACTGGTCAATCCACTTGTAACATACAGATATCATATCGATAACGTCGTTCATGTTGAGGTTTACATACTCCTTGTAGTACCAGAAGTTGTCTTGCGATAAGTTTGGCGCTACGTTGATAGATGGTGCTACTGAGTTTGTCTCTATAAAGTACTTTTTGTAGATAGGAAGAAGTGCTGCTGTTGTTCCCACAACAAGTGCTGTAGAAGTGTTTGGAGCTGGTGCAAGATGGTACCCAAATCTGAGTCCAGTCTTTTTCATCTTTTCCAAAAGCTTGAGCCACTTTTCCGCCATATCTGAGTTTTCTTTAAACCACTTTTCGTCTTTTCACATAATAATCCCTTTGCTCCGGTCTGACCCGTCAAAGAGTTGGTATTTCCCTCTTTCTTGTGCGAGTTCGTTTGAAGCGTTGAGTGCTTCGTATGCAAACTTTTCCATGATAGAGTCTACCTCTTCACGTGCTTCTTTTGAGTCATATGCAAGGTGGTTTACCGCCAAGTACTCTGCAAGTCCGAGGAATCCAAGTCCTACAGAACGATACTTTTTACTTGTAAGTTCTGACTCTTTTATAGGGTAGTAGTTGAGGTCGATAACGTTATCGAGGATACGCATCGCAACATTGGTGACATCGTGAATATCTTTGTCTTTATGAACTTTTGCGATGTTGATAGACGCGAGGTTACATACTACTGTTTCTCCTGGTTGGTATTTTATATTTACATTTCCTTGTTCATCTACTGTTTCAGAGATAAACTTCGCTGGAGCTGTGTTTTGACATATCTCTACACAAAGTTGTGTTGAGTATACGTTTCCTGCATGTTTGTTTGGGTTGAGTCTGTTTACTGTATCACGGAAAAATACATATGGCATACCAGTTTCTACTGCTGCCTTGAGGAATTTTTTAAAGAGGTCTCTCGCGCTTACTTTTTCTTTGAGTTCGAGTCTATCGTCTTTTTCACACTGTTCATAAAAGTCAGCAAAGTCTGTTCCAAACATATCTTGGAGTTTTTTTCCTGTTGTATCTTTTATCTCTTTTGGGTCAAACAGTGTCCATTCTCCATTTTCTTCTACTCTTCTCATAAATATATCTGGCATCGTCACAGCTGGAAATACGTCAAAGGCTTTACGACGAATATCTCCTGTTTCTGTTTGTAGGTCGAGGAAGTCGAAAATGTCTCTATGCCATACATCAAGAGTTACCGATATAGCTCCAGCTCTCGCTCCAAGTTGGATTACGGCTATAGCTGTATCGTTGATAACTTTTACCCAAGGGTTTACTCCGGCACTCACTCACTTTACTCCACGGATTGTCCCTCCTTTTGAACGGATGTTTCCAAGATATACTCCGATACCTCCACCAAACTTTGAGATTTGTGCCATATTTTCTACATTGTGGTAGATGGCTCTGAGATCATCGTCAATATTGAGTTTAAAACAACTTGAGAGTTGGTGATAGTTGGTTCTTGCATTGAGAAGTGTTGGAGTTGGAAGTGATATCATTCCCTTTGAACAATACTCATACATCTTGATAGCTGTTTTCAGTCTTGTTTCTTGTGGTTCAGGAATAGCAAGAAATAGAGCAGCTGCCATATACATCTCTTGTGGAAGTTCTTTTACTATCTTGTTTGGGTTGAGAAGGTATCTTTTTTTATACATCAATACAGTCGTATAGTTATACTCCATATCTGTATCTATGTTGAGTGCCTTCCCTGCTTCGAGAATATCGTCCTCAGAGTAATACTTGTAGAAGTCTTTATAGTAGAGTCCGTTTCCAATATACTCATCAAAAAGTGCCTTAAATGTCTTTGGTTTGTAGATCTCTTTTATCTTTATATCTCTGGTTTTAGATGCTCTTTTATAGAGGTCTACCATCGCTAAACGTCCTGCGATAATCTGCCAAGAAACGTTTTCAACCGATATGAGGTCTATCGTAGACTTTATCATCATGTTTACGATATCACTTGTTTTCATATCTTCTACGATATATTTACGAAGTGACTCTTCAAGCATCTCAAACGGACACTTTCTTGCGAGACCGTATGATATCTTTTTATATGTTTCCTTTACCTTCTCTATATCAAACGTTTGTTTTCTTCCATCTGACTTGATGATCTGAAGCGTTTTCTTTTCGAGCTTTTCTTGAGCCTTTTCTTTACTTTTTTCTCTTGCTTTGGTCCTTTCAGCACGGTAGATGATATATGCTTTCGCAATATCAAAGTACCCACTTTCCATCAACTCTTTTTCTATCACATCTTGGATTTCTTCTATGGTGAATGTTTTTTCATTTTCACCAACCAGTGACATTTCCTCAACTGTTTCAAGTACTGCTTTCGTGATATTTTCAACAAACGAGAGATCAACATACTTTACTGCTTGCGCTGCTTTTTCAATAGCTCTTTCTATACGACTAATATCGAAAGGCACGAGATCACCATCTCTATTTTTAACAAACTTCACCTCCATACATCAAAAAGATTAACAAGTAAAAATCGTTTTTTTTATACTGGGAGTGACCAAAAACCAGAGAATCGACATTCTCAAGTTTGAGTGGTCATGGGACTAATTTTTTTCTATACCCACAATGTACGAAAAAAAAGTCTTTTTGCTACAAAAATGAGAACAATATTGTTAAAAAGTTTTTGTAAATGTTAAAAACTGTCCTTTTAGCTTTACTAAATGACAAGATTGAGAAAAAAAACTATATTATACAATGCGTTTTTAACAAAAAAAATCAATATTTACGGTCCTGTAAAGCAAAAACAAAACTTATGCATTTTTTAATAAAAATTTTACTAAAAAATGTGTTGCTCTCTGAGCCTCATTTTTGAGTCATTGACGAGTTATATGTGAAAATATTTTTGGAGATGAGTTTTTGAGGTTTTTTAAAGATTCCTTAAACTTATATGAAAATTTGGCAAAAAAAATCTCCCTTTTTGAGGGAGAGAATATATTTTTTTTAGCTTTTCCAACTAATTGCATCTACTGGACAAGCAGATATTGCATCATCTACTCCCTTTTCATCGTATGAATCACAAGCTTTTACCAAACTTTTTCCTTCATCGTTAAGTTCAAATACTTCATCAGAGATAGCAACACAAGCGCTACATCCAATACAGGCTTCGTTTACATCAGGAAATTTTACCTTTGCTTCTTGAAGTTTTGTTCTTTGTTCATCCGTTAAAAGTGCCATAATAGTACATTTAAAAATTACTCTGGTAGTTATATGGAAAACTTAAAAAAAATCAAACAAATATTGACTTTGGCGAAAAATACATACAATCAGACCTATTGAAACCCAAAAGTCTATGAAGATACTCCACACAGCTGCGTATTACTACTCTCCAACTCAAGACTAGTCGGAGTATTTTTAAAGTAATTTAAACAATAAGGTTCGACAAACACGTCGGACTTTTTTTATACCTAAAAGACATCTATGAAATTTTTCTATTATTACTATTACCAAGACATATTCTATCGCCCATAGCTTGTGATGATACTTACAACTTATGTCCGATAGAAACTTCTAACGGACTTTTTTATATATATGAAATTTTTATGAAAACAATCGCTATACACTGACTCAACGGAAACCATGCTCAAGACATAGTGCAAAGAGGAGTTTTTGAAGGATTTACGATTCAAAAAGTAGAAGTGTGAGATCCTATTCCTACACAAGGGATTGACGCTCATATGGTTTTTCTCCCTATAGAGTCAACAAGAAAAAGAATCGCTCAAATACATGCTCTTTCCCCTGACACTCCTATTATCAACTTTTCTGGGATTCAAGGTACCAGTCCTACAGAGCTCGTTATGAAGTGAGTAGTTTCCAATATTCATTTTCTCTTTTGACCAAAGATGGAAAACGATCTCAAAGCTTCCCTTGCAAAAACAAAGGCATCACCAGTTGATGATGTTATTACTCAGGTTTTACAAAACATAGAAAAACTCTGAATCCGAGTACTGGAACATCAAAAAGAAGAACATGATGAGAAAGTAGGGGTTACTCAGGGGCTTGCTCACGCACTGTTTTTAGCACTCAGTGAGATGCATATACTCCCTGAAACCTTGTTTGTAAGATGGAAAGCTGTACCTGCAACCACTTCAGGAGGGATGATACATCTCAATCACTTTGTTGAAAGACATACGCTCTGATTTATAAAAAAGCTCCAGTGAGGAAAAACCGTACGAGAAGCTTTGCAGGAAATAGTTGAGTGAGGAAGTGTATGAGACTTTATCACTCCAAACTTTGAACGTATCTACAAAGGGATAATGGGACTTAATGGACCAGAAACAAATATAGATGAATGAATGCTTGAATGAAGGAAGGGCGAACTTATCGCACATCTAGAACGAATAATACAACTCCATCAAAAAGAGCTTGTAGAACTCATAGCAAATACGAGAAATGGCTGAAAATAGACAAACAAAAAAGGCGGCTTATCACCGACTTTTTAGATTATATTTTGAGTATCCATTTTATGGTCAGCCAAAGATTTTGTATCCTTTTGGATAGCAACCTTGGAAGTGTCCGCTCCATCCTCGGAAGAGACTCGAAGAATCCTCACCAGACAGAACTTTAAGACTCCTTCATTTTTTATGGGCGTAAAGGAAAATTGTTTTTGACCTGCCGCCAATAAAATAGACAACTTGTATTATAAAGTTTTTGAAAATCCGTGCAAGAGCATATACTAAAAACCAATTCATTTTTTTATAAAATATACGATGTTTACTCTAAACTTTATTTCTCAGCCTCAATTTTCATACCAACAAAAAGTAGTTGACGAGATAGTGAGAAATATTTCTAAAGTGGTTCACAAAGCACAAAATGGGACCCTCAATTTAGTGTTTTTAGACCCTGATAGTATAAAAAATTTGAACAACATTTATAGAAAAAAGGACACTCCTACCGATGTACTGTCGTTTCACTATTTTGAAGATTTCTCAGATGTTGCACCAGATGATATAGCAGGAGAGATAGTTTTTTGTGAAGAGAAAATAGTATCCCAATGAATAGAATACGGACTTGGAAGTGAAAAGGAATTTTACAAGCTCCTGATACATTCTCTTCTCCATATACTTGGGTATGATCATGAAAATGATGATGATTATGAAGCTATGAAGCTAGAAGAAGAAAAGATTTGGGAAAGCATTCTTAAGTAAAAATATTATTGACTTTTTTATTTTTTCGATTATAAAACTAAAGTAATTATTTACTTTATCAAATATCCACTTGTATGCTTGAACAAAATAATGGCTGAGAAAAAGATTCCTCAAAGCCAGTTTTGGCGTTGGACGAAAGACATATTCTTTTAGAAGATGTTCTCCCTTATTATTCTCAAGAAGCGAGAGAAATTCTCCTTCATCATGATATGACTGTAGGGAAAATTATTGCGATTTTACCATTTTTAGATGAACAATGATTTTCAACTGAGGAACTCAGACTCATCTTGCATACAGATGAAAGAGCTGTCAAAGGGCATGTGAGAAAAATGATGCAACAAAGTAGAAAAAATACTCTCGCCATTATCCAACCACTTTCTTTAGAAGATCTACGCATACAGCTCTATTCACAACTCAGAGACTCTGTCTTGAGGCTAGATGGTCAGGCAGCACTCATTGAGCTCCAAAAAGTTCTTAAAAAAGTGACTGACTATGAACTGTTAACTTTGGCTGTTGAAATGCAAAAGGAAAAAGTACTCCTTCTTTGGGAAATACTCCATGAGATTACTTCAGATCAGTTATATGCTATTAGTGCAGTGGATACGCAAATGATTGAAAGGTACAGTGATGCTTTCTCGTGAATGCCTGCTGAAAGTATTACACAACTTGGAAAAAGAGAAATGTGACTCCAGAGAACTATACGAAACACCGCAGGAAATGTCGCCCACAAGGTAAAAGTTCATATCGAAAAAAAAGTAGCTGAAGTTGAAACTCTCTCTGTGAAGTCTTGGAATACTCTGAGGAACAGCTATCATCTAAAAATTCATAAACATACTTTGGAAGCAATCCTACACTATATTCGTACAAATGATAGTATTCGTTCACTAGAAACACATAGTAGCTCTTTTTATAGGTCTATGACAGCTCTTGTGCATAGTGGAAAACTTGCTGAGATCCTCATACATCTCAAGGAAAAAATACCTGCAAGTTTTTTTGAAAAGACTGGGCTCGCAGAAACTCTCAGGGAGCAACTTCTCAGTATAGAGTGAGGAGCAAAACTTCTACCAAAAGATATATAAAAATCCCGCTAGTGCGGGACTTTTTTTATCTTACGAGTTTATCTATAAAGAGTACTCCGTTGAGGTGGTCTACCTCGTGTTGTACTATACGA
>CAYTMN010000057.1:0-432 GCA_964438925.1 uncultured Candidatus Peribacteria bacterium | reverse complement strand
GATGTATGTATCTTTCTACCTCTCATCTAAGTCCTGGAAGAGAGAGACATCCTTCCTCTTCTACATCTTTTTCTTTTCCATACTCGAGTATTTCAGGATTCATCATCAGTATAGTTTGGTATGGAACATCTTCTTTATCGTCTCTTTCACTTATAAGACTTACGATGATCATTCTCTTGGTTACTCCTACTTGTGGAGCCGCGAGTCCTATACCACCATTGTCAGGGTCTTTTATATACTTTATCATATCCTTTCCAAGTTTTACGTACTTTGGAAACTCTGACTTCTGGATAGGGTCACACACAGCCCTAAGTACTGGGTTATTTGGTCAAGTTTCTACTTTTAACATGCAATTTTTCTTCAAACAATAAAAATACGCGCACTATTATACATTTTTCAACTCATATTTCAAATTATCTATTTCTCATAATT
>CAYTMN010000056.1:0-7196 GCA_964438925.1 uncultured Candidatus Peribacteria bacterium | reverse complement strand
CCTTTTTTAGTGATGAGATACTCAACCTTTGGAGGGATTTCAGGATATATTTTTCTATCAAGTATTCCATCTTTTTCTAGTTCTCTGAGCTGAGAAGTCAACATCTGTTTACTGATGTCTGGCAGGGTCTTTTGAAGTTTTCCAAATCTATTGGTTCATTGTTGTATGAGGTTGAGGAGTATGATTTTCCATTTTCCTCATATCACGGACATACATTTTGAAACAGGGCAGACAATTCAACATATTTGTCAATCACTTTTTTTAGTAGTTTTAACTTTCTTTGAAGCTTTAGTCTTATTTTCCATACTATATAATTTTATTATGACTACTTGTATTTTATGAGCATATTAATAAAATCTCTCTTGTCGTCAATATATTATTTTCCTAACTCCTAAAATATGACATTTCTTTGAAACCTAGAATGGCGCTATGCAAGCAAAAAGTTTGATACTACAAAAAAAGTGACTAATGAAGATATGGTAAAAATACTTGAAGCTATCCGTATGACTCCTACAAGTTTTGGACTTCAACCATATCATTTTTACATAGTAACAAACCAAGAAAAAAAAGATGCGATACAAGCAGCTTCATGGAACCAACCGCAAGTTGGTACCTGTTCACATCTCATAGTAATGTGCTCTAGAAAAGATCTTATGCAGCTCAAAGATGAGTTTTTTGAAGGTATTAGTGGAGGTAACCCAGAAGTGAGAACAAACCTTAAAGGATACGAAGATATGGTTACTGGATTTCTCCCTCATGCAAGTTCAGAATGGGCAAAAAAACAAACGTATATAGCTCAAGGGTTTGCTCTTGCAGCTTGTGCAGAACTCCAAATAGACAGTTGTCCTATGGAAGGATTTGATGCTGCGAGTGTTGCAAAAATACTTGAACTTCCTGAGAATCTAGAAGTTGCGGTTATGATACCAGTAGGGTACAGAGCGAGTGATGATCAACCAAGACCAAAGTTTAGATTTAGTGGAGAAAAGCTATTTTCTGAAGTAAAATAATCTTTATGTACTAGAAATACTTCTCAAATTTTTCGGGAAGTATTTTTTTCGATAATCATACCTTTATGAAACATATAGAACATATTTTAGAAGACTTATCTAGAGGTACTCTTTCAAAGACGATGCCTTCGTTGTTTATATGACATGGAAGCCCTATGAATGCTGTTGAGGATAATGGAATATCTCAAAGTTGGAGACAAATATGAGAGAAACTCTCAGATGTTCCTAAAGCAATTTTATGTATCTCTGCTCACTGGTTAACCAGAGGAGAGACCAAAGTACATATATCAAGAACTCCAAGGCAAATATTTGATTTTCATGGTTTTCCTGAATATTTGTATGAGAAGAACTATACTCCAGAAGGAAGTCCGAAGTTTGCGAGAGAAACTATAGAGCTGGTAAAAAAAGTAGCAATAATGGAAGATATTGACTGGGGAATAGACCATGGTACTTGGTCAGTTTTGGCTCAAATGTTTCCTGATGCTGATATTCCAGTATATCAGCTCTCAATAGATTATGATAAGCCGTTTTCGTGGCACTTTGCGTTGGCAAAAGAACTTCAGGAACTTAGAAATAGAGGAGTTCTCATCATCTCGAGTGGAAACTTGGTTCATAACTTACAAAGGATGATGTATGGGGGAAGTCCTTTTGACTGGAATACTCAGTTTGATTCTGTGATTTCTGCACAAATAGAACAACGAGATTTTGGTTCTATTTTACAAAAAAAATGAGTAGAAGATATATTTCATCTGGCTCATCCTACAAACGATCACTATCTCCCACTTTTATACTTTCTATGAACCATTGGTGCACAAGATAGTATAGAGAGTTTCAATAGAATCTTTGATATGGGAAGTCTTTCTATGACGAGTTTCACTGCGATTTCCTAGGTTATCTTGCAAAAAATATGAAACGCCTATAATTTAGAGTGTTTACCTTCTAAGCTTTTGGTATGACTATCGTTTCTATTATAGTTGCAACAGTTGTAACGTTTCTGTTTTCAACTTTCTTTTATGCACCGTCTGTTATGTGACATACATGGCAGAAAGCTTTGTGAATACATACTCATAAAGAGGATATGACTTTTGGAAAAGTGTTTAAAAAGAGTGCTCTTACTCTCCTTTTATACTTTCTTCAATTTTTTATTCTCGCCTTTTTTATAGATAGACTATGAATCAATAGTATCTCAGAAGCAGTTATCATAACTATTATGATGTGGCTATTTTTAGAGACTTCAATGTTTGCAAGATGAATGAATGAACATAAAAAAGTACAAGCAATTCATATAGCTGCCCTTGAGGATTTTCTACGACTTCTTATAGGAGTAATTATTATGATTTTGATGATGCCATAAATACTGTATAAAAATAAAAAACTCCATTTATATGGAGTTTTTTATTCTATCAATGCTCTGCCACACTGTATTTATTTTACTTTTCAGCTTTTTTGATATAATCTCACACATATAATTTTACAATATGTCTTTTACTTTTAGTGCCGTAAATCTTGGGTGTAATAAAAATATGGTAGACCTAGAGTTTGCTATAGGAGAGCTATTAAAGCTTCAAGGAAAGTATGATGTTACTTACTTTGAAAGTCCAGAAGAGGCAGATTATGTTATCGTAAACACCTGTTGATTTCTCTCAAGTTCTCGCCTTGAATCTGAAAATACCGTGAGATATTTTGATAGATTATGAAAAAAGATTATCGTTATGGGATGTTATATTCCTGTTGAAAATGATAACTTTTTTTCAAGTCTCAAACATCTGCATGCCCTTGTCCCATTTATCAACTATTCAAATGTAGAAGAATTAGTGACTGGGAAAAAATCGTCATCTTCTCCTAAACCTACACTCAATCTTGCCTGACTCAAAAAAGCAAAATCTATGGTTGCAAAGGATGATGGACAAGAGAAATTGGAGAACTATCTTGAAACAGTTGAGCAAAAAAAATGAGAAAATGCGAAAGCATTTATCTGGAAAGGAAATGAAACACGAGCATATTTTAATGCTCCATATGGGTATGAGTTTCTTAAAATTGCAGAAGGATGTGATAATAATTGCAGTTTCTGTATTATCCCTCAAATTCGTGGAAAACAAAAATCACGAGATATAGAAAGTATTCTTCAAGAAGTGCAGACTATGGTTGCGTCTGGTATAAAAGAGATACAAATACTCAGTCAAGATACTACTAGATATGGAACGGACATATATAAAAAACCTATGTTGTTTGAACTTCTGGAAAAGATAGATGCTCTAGAAGGAGATTTTCAATTTAAAGTGTACTATCTCTATCCAGATGTTATTACCCTTACACATCTCAAAAAACTAAAGGCCCTTAAAAAATTTATTCCATATTTTGATATTCCGCTTCAGCATATTGCTCCAAATGTCCTCAAAAGAATGGGAAGATTTTATGATGATGTACATATCATAAAACTTTTAGACTTTATTCGTAGTGAATTTCCAGAAAGTTTTATCCATACCAATTTTATCATTTGATTTCCAGGTGAAACTGAGTCAGATTTCAAAAGCCTCGTGGCGTTTATAGAAAAATATAGATTTGAGAGTATTTCTTTTTTTGAATATCATGACGAACCACTTGCTGCTAGTTCTAAACTTGATAGCAAAGTGTCACATAATATAGCTATGAGAAGACTCAAAGAACTTGATGAGGTAGTAGATAAAGTATATAAAAATCATAAAAAAGAAAAGAAAGGAAAAAAACTCACATGATATATTCACGATGTACAAGGAAAAACATTTTTAATTCGAGAAGTACATCAAGCACCAGAAATAGATGAATACTATTCTGTAAGATCAAAAAATATACTTCAGTGAGAGATGCAATTGTGAGAAAAAGTTATCTTTCAAATATCTTAAATAGGTAAATAAAAATATATTAAAAAACTCTTTTGACTTTTGTCATAATAGATAAATAATGTAAGTGTTTATCTATTATTTTTTGTATATGGGAAATGCGACAAATCTTATCGTTGCACTTGATAATCTAGAATCAGAAGCTGCTCTTTGAGCTTCACAGAGATTGAAAGATGCCTCTTGAGATAACTCTTGAAGAGTAGTTATAAAGGTGAATGATCTTTTAGGTGATATTGGACTCCAGTGAGTTGGTGATCTCTTTGAAAATATGCCGTTTAGACTTATGATAGATGGAAAATGGCATGATATAGGGGAGACGGTTACTAACTATCTTCGTAAACTTGCGAAAAATGAAAAACTCAAAGATAAAGTAGAATACATCACTGTTCATGCTTCAAATGGAAGAGTTGGACTTTCAAAACTTATGGCAGAAAAGAAAAAACTAGGATTAGATAATCTTAAAATCCTCGCAATATCAGCTTTGACAAGTTTAAATGACCAGGATACAAATAGAATCTTTGATGAAACTGCAAAACATGCTGTTTTAAAGCTTGCAAAAGAGGCTATTGAAGCAGGAATCGATGGGTTAGTGTGTTCTCCTCTTGAAGCTGAAGCTGTAAGGGCAGTATATGGAGATACTCTCATACTTGTTACCCCATGAGTTCGTTTTGATGATGCAAAAGTGTCTTGAGATGATCAGGAGAGAGTAAATAATCCAGAAAGAACTATAAGGAGTGGTTCAACTGATATAGTTATGGGAAGACCAATACTACAAGCACCATCAATGTCTGAGGCAGTAGAACGTTTCTTCAATGAAGTTCAATGAGTTATCCCAGAAATAGATTTGAGAAAATATGCGTTTGAAAAACTCTTGTATACGGGAGACTGGGAGAGCTTACTTAAGTACATTGGAGCATTTTATGTTCGTCCTGAATCAGGAACATACTGTAGACTTACCAGTGGACTCCTCAGCAATGGGTATATAAACATATGAGCATCTGAGAGAAACTACCTTGTTCTTGAAAGAGCTGCAAATGATCTTACAGATAGTATTTTGAAACTTTCATCTTGAGAAAAAGACGCAAAAGGAGAAGATATTCCTCTTATTTCTCCAAAAGCAGAAAAAAGAAAGGATATAGTAGTTATGGGGGCAGCTATGTGAAGTGTAAGACTTTCAGCATATTTATGAGAAAAGCTTTGAATTGAGGAGAGTATTTACGCTGAAAAATCAAACCCTTTTAAAGAGGCTGTAGATAGTATCCTTAAAGATGATTCTGAACTTACTTCATGACAACTCAAAGATAGACTCAGAGGTATTCCAAAAGAGAGAATACTCCTCTGACGCCATGATATAGACTTGAAAGGAAAAAAAGTGATTTTAAGTGAGGATATAACAACGGAATGAACAACTATAGAGCAGATGTGTGCGATTGTTGAAGAAAAAGGAGGAGAAGTTATTGCTATAACTTGTGTAGGAAATAGATACTGAAAAGACTTCTTTGAATATAACTGAAAAAGAATTCCTCTCGTTTCTTGCTTTACTCCTGCTGCATTTGAACTGTTTTATGACGAAAAAACTCCTGAGAAAGCGAGAAAAAATCGTCCTATGCTTCCAGTATGAGCAAGTGTTTCAAATAAGCCAAAAGATGACTGGACTGAACTTGTTATGAGTATGAGAAAATAGTATTTATTAGTATTTTTCTTGAAAGTCAAGCTTTTTATGCTTGGCTTTTTTGATTTTTTGGCTTCAAACGTGCTATACTTTATGAGTATTATCAATAAACACAAATTATGAATTCTGTAGAGCTAGCAATAGAAAACTTTTTTAACCAATACAGATATAGTCCAAGTCACTATGATTTCCTAGAAGAGTCAGATATTTTTGATGCAGAAGAGGTTCTTTGATTTTTCTTTAGTTCAAAGAGATTTTCAGTACAGGATGTAAATGAATTCCTTGATGAATGTTCAAAGCTTATGAGAATCCAAGTACTTTTGATTTTTAAGTTAAAACAACAAGGTATTCTCACAGAACTTGAAAGTCTCCACAAGAAGTTTAGAGCAAAGAAGTTAGAAAATCTTCATAGAGTACATAGAAAGGAAGCCATAGCTCAAAAAACAACACCAAAAATTTCAAAAAATGGTCAAAATAAAGTAACGAAGTAAAACTGAATGTAAAAAAAGAAGTAGATATCTACTTCTTTTTTTGTTTTTTAAAATATTAACTTTTCCAATTCTTAAAGTATGAAGAGTCAAACTCACTAAAGTCGTTTCTTTCATCTTGTGAGAGAGAAATAACTTTATCAAGATAGTGAGTAAGCATTTTTCCGTGTTCTACATGATATACTGTTATATCACCTTCTCCACCGTGTGAACTTTGTACTTTGAGTGTCCCATAACCAAATATTCTCCCCCAGATAGAGTCAGTTGAATAATTTACATTTCTAATATTTTCATAGGTGATTTTCTTCATGTAGTCACGAAATAGTCCTTCAACGCCATGAAACAGTACTCTTTTTGAAGTGATATATAGATAGTTTCTCTTTGCTCTATAGAGCTTGTAATAAATAGTGACACTCGCTGGTGCAATAACAAACAGTAAAAGTATTATTGTCCATTTTATACCGAGGTATCAACCTATAGAAAACAAAAGAATTACTCATACGATGATACACAGAGGGAGGATAATATTGAGTACTTCAAGCACTGTTTGTTTCTTCGATGGTCGTGCAAAGTGCAAGATTTTCTCATCTACGTGTTGTCCCTCAAAGTGAATATGTCTCCAGCTAGGCATACAAAAGTATTATACATTATAGAAAAAATTATATTTTTTTTCTGTTTTTCTGCAAATTTGCTATAATAGTCATATATATTTTTTTCTATGGAAAGAAAAATCATCGAGGGAAAAGAAGTCCTTTTTAGTGAATACAAACTCAAAGAAAATGCGAAACTCTGAGATTTTCTTAGCTCTGCGAGTTTTAAAAAATTTTTAAAAAAGCTTGAAGATTCAGTCTTGGTAGTAGTATGAGGAGATGGAACTATGCTTGAAGCTATTGCTTCAGAGTGGAAGAGAAATCTTCCTTTTTTATGAGTAAATTATGGTCATAAGTGATTTTTGCTTAATGATGTATCTATACTTGAAGGAAAAACTCTTTTTGAGAAAAGACTCTATCCACTTTTGGAGTGTAAACTTGGCTCTAAAAAGAGGGTTGCACTCAATGAGTTTGATATAAAAGCTTGAGACGGAAAGATGCTTGATCTTGATGTATCTGTTACTCCATGCCATATGCTCAATGTTGTTTGAGATGGGCTC
>CAYTMN010000055.1:0-7580 GCA_964438925.1 uncultured Candidatus Peribacteria bacterium | reverse complement strand
AATTGGTAGAGAAAAAATACACGGATATGATTCAAGAGGTACTTACCAACAGGTACTTTAAGCTCAATGGTTTTCCGATAAACTCAAATCTTGATTTTGAAGACAGAGAAGTATTTGTAAAAACAGGGACTTCAAGAAACTTTCGAGATAATTGGAGTATAGGTTTCACAAAAAATTATATCATCGGTGTTTGGGTAGGAAATAAAGATGGAAGCCCTATGAAAGGAGTGAGTGGAGCAACTGGAGCTGGAGAAATATTTAGAAGTATCGTGTATTTTGTAGAAAAAGAGAAAAATACTTCAAACATTATTCATCTAGATGACCAAAAGAAAGAATACCTAGAGATAAGTTCACCACTTGATAAAAGTACCTATAAAATAGACCCCACAAAACCTTTAAGCTCTCAAGCAATAAAACTTGAGAGTATGACAAATATAGCATCTACAAAACAAATCTGGAAAGTTGATTGAAATATATTTAGCTCTCCTATGCTCCCTTTAAAAAAAGGAGTCCATGTCATAGAAACAGAACTTTTAGACGAAGCTGGTAAAAGTATAGCAACAAAAAAATCCTCTATAGAAGTACAAGAGTAGTCTATAAAGGATATCTACTATATCAATGGAGCCAACAACGGGAATCGAACCCGTGACCTTACCCTTACCATGGGTACGCTCTACCAACTGAGCTATGATGGCATAAAAAAATCCCATTTAAAACAATGGGATATATGACAAATATCTCTTATAAAGAAAAGACTTTATAAGTAATTAGATAACAGAAACAAAGATATTTTTGTATACTCTCCCATCAAACTTTTTAGTCTTCTTTTCAGTATATTTTACTACTCCATCTTTAGCAGCAAAAAGAGTAAAATCACTTCCAGTCATAACACCTTGTCCAGCAAAGAAAGTATTTCCTTTTTGTCTTACGATAATGTTTCCAGTAATAACTGGTTCACCACCGTATACTTTTACTCCAAGTCTTTTGGCATTAGAGTCTCTTCAGTTATTACTCGCTCATTGCGCCTTTTTATGTGCCATATTTTCCCTATTAAAAATTAATATTTTGATGAATGCTTCCAGTGTAACTTATTCCATTACCCAAAAGAAACCATCTTTGTATAAAAATTATTATCTGTTTGCAAATCTTGCAAATGCCTTGTTTGCTTCTGCCATCTTATATACATCCATTTTCTTCTTTACAGCATCTCCACTTTCGTTTGCTGCGTCAATAAGTTCATTTGAGAGAGCACGTGCAAACTTGGTCCCTTTTTTTCCTCTTGCAGCTCCGATAAGCCACTTAGCAGCAAGGAAAAGTTGTCTTTTTGCAGATACTTCTTGAGGAACTTGGTAGATAGAACCACCAACTCTCTTTGGTCTTACTTCTATTTTTGGCATAACATTTTCAAGAGCTTTATGGAAAATAGCTTTAGGATCTTTTTGTCCTTTTGCCTTAATCTCTTCAAAAGTATCATCAATAAGTTGACGTGCAAGAGCTTTTTGTCCTCTCCACATAACGTAGTTGATGAATTTATCAAGAAGATTTCCGTTTTCTGTTGTTTTAACTGTTGTCATAGTACCCTATAGTTATAAAAAATTATTTAGTTTTAGGTCTTTTTGCTCCGTATTGGCTTCTTGATTGTCTTCTGTTTTTTACACCTTCACAGTCAAGGAGTCCTCTTACGATATGGTATCTTACTCATGGAAGATCTTTAACTCTTCATCCTCTAATAACAACTACTGAGTGTTCTTGAAGATTATGACCTTCTCCTCCTATGTAAGCATTTACCTCATACCCGTTAGTAAGTCTTACTTTTGCAACCTTACGAAGCGCAGAGTTTGGCTTTTTAGGCGTCATAGTTGTTACCTTTGTACATACTCATCTTCTAAAAGGAGCTGAAAGCTCAAAAACTTTTCCTTTAATAGAGTTCTTTGCAAATTGAAGTGCAGGAGATTTACTCTTTCTTGAAGGATCTTTTCTTTTTTTTCTTACAAGTTGGTTAATAGTTGGCATATGTAAATGTTACTAAGAATTATTAAACGTTATTTTAAAAACTGCGGCATTATATAAAAAAAGTACGAATTGTCAAAATTAACGTTTTGACCATTGGCTCGACTTTCTCGCCTTGTGGTGACCCGGTTTCTTTCTTTCTACTTGTCTTGCATCAACTGTCATAAGACCAGCTGATTTAAGGATTTTTCTAAGTGTAGCATCAGTAGAAGCTAGCGCTTTTGCTAAACCATACATTATTGCTTGAGATTGAGCACTTACTCCAGATCCTTCAACATCAGCATGGAAATACATTTTATCTTTAAGCTTACAAACTTTAAGTGGAGTAAATACATTTTCGAAAAGGTCTTTTCTCGTTATGTACTCACCGATTTTCTTTCCGTTAATTACGCAATCTCCAGTTCCTTCAAAAAGTTTTATTTGAGCAGATGCTGTTTTTCTCTTTCAAAGCCCAGGTGTATATTTAGTGTTAGCCATATCCAAAAGTAGAAATAATAAATATTATAATTGTATTGTTTTTGGTTGTTGAGCCTCATAACCATGAGTCTCAGTTGTCTCAAGTCTCAATCTTCCAAGCATATTGCTTCTATGTTTGTTTTTTGGAAGCATTCCAAAAACTGCTTGTTCAAGTGGTTTAGTTGCATCTTTTTTAAGAAGTTCTTTTAAAGTAGCTTCTTTTGTACCACCTAACCAACGAGAATGATGTCTGTAAAGTTTATCAGTCATCTTATTTCCAGTCACTTCAAATTTTCCACAATTTGTAACGACAACATATGCTCCATTATCAATGTGTGGAGTAAAGTCAGCAAGGTTCTTACCCTTAAGAAGTTCTGCAATCTTTGTTGCAAGTCTTCCTAGGTTCTTAGACTTAGCATCGATAACGTACCAAGTTCTTTCTTTTGCTGTTTTTTGCTTTGCTACTACTGTTTTCATATCAAAAATATTTTTAAAAATAACTAAATTAGCTCGAGAAGTACAAGTTTTGCACTATCACCATCTCTATACTTTATAGGAACGATTCTTGTAAATCCAGATGTTTTCTTTCCTTTATATTTTGGAGCTATGTTTTTAAAGAGTTCTACAGAAGATTCTTGTGTGTAGAGATATGCCATAACAGTTCTTATAGCATTCATCTCATCTTTTGTATTTACAACATTGATAAGTTTATCAATCATTGGAACTACAAATCTAGCCTTCTTCTCAGTTGTCTTAATAGACTTGTGTAAGAAAAAACTTGTAAGTAGATTTCTTAGCATCGCTTTCCTGTGTTCAACACTCTTCTGGTTAAATACAAGGTGTTTTTTTACTCTATGTCTCATACCAATTATTTAAAATTATTATTATGTTATTTTTTAGTATTGTATTTTAGTCGTCTCCAAGAAGTTTAAGTCCTCTTTCAGAAAGAGAAGCTCTTATCTCAGTCATCGCTTTCTTACCAAATCATTTGATAGAAGAAAGTTTTGTCTCAGTACACTTAGTCAATTGTTCAATAGAAAGAATATTTCCATTAATAAGAGCATTAAGTGTTCTAGGAGAAAGTCCCATAATTTCAATAGGAGTATAACTTTCTTTTTCAAGCTCTTCTTTTATCTCTTCTTTTTCTTTATTTATCAAGTCTTTAATGTTTCCAATAAACTTTCCTTCAATTTGAAGTCCTTCTTCATTGAAAAGAGAAAAGTATGACTTGAGCATATCTCCTGAAAACTTAAGAGCATCAACTGAAGAAATAATTCCATTTGTTGAAATAAGCATTTCAAGTGATTCTAAGTTTGTTATATCTCCAAATCTCGTGTTCTTTACTTCGTACTTTACGTTGAGAACTGGTGAAAAGTTTGCATCTATAAGAAGCATATTTACATCATCTTCTCTTCTCTTAAGATCTTCGATACTCAAGTATCCAACACCTTTTTCAACTCTTATTTCTATATCTATTTCAAGTCCGTCTTTATCTATTTCTGTGATATATAAATCTGGATTCATAAGTTTTACGCCTCCAGGAAGTTTTATATCAGCAGCCGTAACTCTTCCAGCTTTCTTTTTAGAAAGTTTAAGCCATTCAATTCCGTCGTCTTTTTTATCTATTACTAAATCTTTAAGATTGAGCATAATATCTACAACGCTATCCTTAATTCCAGGAAGTGTTGAATACTCGTGGTTTACTCATTTTACTTTAATTCCAGTTACTTTTGTTCCAGGGATAGTAGAAAGAAGTACTCTTCTAAGAGAATTTCCTAGAGTTACTCCAAACCCCCTTGGCAATGGTCCGATAACAAAAAAAGAAGTGTTTTTCTCTGTATCTTGTTGAGAAACTTTTGGAACTCCAATGATGTTATGTAGTATATGCATTTTGAGAAAAGTTAGAAAATAACAAGAAAGAAAGAACTATTTTGAATAGAATTCAACAATCTTTTGAATGTCTATTACTTGGTCAAAATCAGAAGATTCCGGAAGTGCAACCACAGTTATTTTAAGGCTTTTAGGGTCTACTTCAATCCATTTACAAGAAGAAACTTTAGACTTGTTTTGCTTAGCAAACTCCTCTAATTCTTCAAGAAGTGATTTATAAAGTGGACTTTCCTTAAGTTTATCTCTAAGTTCAATCACATCTCCAACTTTTACTTTAATAGATGGAATGTTTACATTTACTCCATTGAGTTTAAAATGTGCATGCCCAACAAATTGTCTAGATTGCATTCTTGTTCTTGCAAAGTTTGCTCTATAAACAACATTATCAAGTCTCAACTCAATAAGTCTCATCATTTTTTCTCAAGTAGTTCCTTCTCAATGACTTGAAACTGCCTTTTGGTAGTATGCAAGAAATTGCTTTTCAGAAATACCAAACATTCTTTTTGCAAGTTGTTTTTTTCTGAGTTGTTGTCCAAATTCTCATGCTTTTCTAGAGCGGAGTGGAGCTCTCTTTGATTTGCTGAGATCGTATTTCTCAGTTCCAAAAAGATTTATCCCTTCTCTTCTACAAAGCTTTTTCTTAGGTCAAGTATAACGCATAGTTACAATAACTTAATAATCTAAATAATTATAATTTTCTTACTTTTTGTTTTCTACATCCATTGTGTGGAACTGGAGTAATATCAAAAATTGCTTTGATATCAATCCCTGCAGCGATAATACCTCTTACTGCTTGTTCTCTTCCAACTCCAATTCATTTAAGATACACATCAACTGTTTCAAGTCCATGGAGCGTCTTAGCCTTGTTACAAGCTGTCTCTGTAGCAATTTGTGCTGCATATGGAGTAGCTTCTCTTGCTCACTTGAAACCACAAGATCAACCTGTAGCCCAAGAAAGAACACTTCCTTTCACGTCAGTCACACTTACAATCGTATTATTGAAATGTGCATTGATGTGAACTTGTCCATGTTGAACAACATGTTTTGTTCTTTTTGTTTTCTTTACTTTCACTTCTGAAGTAGACTCTACTTCTTCAGTTTTTTCTATTGTCTTATTTTCTTCTGTCATATAGAAACGTATTTACAAAATTATTAAGTTTTTAAATAAAGTATTACTTAGCCTCCTTCTTTCCTGCAACTGCAATAGCCTTTCATTTTCTCGTTCTTGCATTCGTTCTTGTTCTTTGTCCTCTTACTGGGAGTTTCTTTCTATGTCTCATTCCTCTATAACAATTGATTTCTTGGAGTCTCTTTACATTAAGAGTTATAAGTCTTCTTAAATCTCACTCAACAACAACATGACTCTTAATTTCATCTCTTATCTTATCAAGTTCAGCTTCTGAAAGAGTTTCAATTTTTCTTGTTTTTTCGATTCCTACTTTTTCAAGTATAGCGACAGCTGTTGATCTACCTACACCATAAATGTAAGTAAGTGCGATTTCAACATGTTTTCCGTTTGGGAGATTTACTCAAGCAATTCTTGCCATAATAATTGTAATTTATTAAAAGTAATCTAAAAGTTAACCTTGTCTTTGTTTGTGTTTCACATTTTTACAAATCACTCTCACCACTCCTTTTCTTTTGATAACTTTACAAAGTGGGCAGATTTTTCCAACAGATGTTCTTACTTTCATAGTAATACATTAAAAATTTAAACTTGGTTTTCTTTCATTTTGTTTATTCTGAGAGTAATTCTTCCTTTTGAGAGATCATACGGACTCAGCTCTATTACAACTTTATCTCACTCAATAAGCTTGATAAAGTTTTTCTTCATCTTTCCACTCAAATATCATTTAACTAATTGTCATCAAAAATTAGCTGGTAATTGAACATCAAAAACCAGGCCAGGGAGAGTCTTAACAATGGTTCACTCTACCTCTATTTTTTCTTCATTCTTTGACATAGAAAGGTGTCGACTTTGTTACTTAAAGCCCCGTTAGTGTAAACATAAAAATAAAAAATGCAAATCTTTTTTCCAAAAAAGGTATATATGGCTATGCAAAGCTGATAGTAAACTTTGTATAGTGTCATTTTTTACTCTCAATTTTTACTTCCCAATGGTACATATCTACTATCTTTTTTACGAGCGACAGTCCTATACCATTTCCACTTTTTTTACCAGCTGCTTTATAGAAACGTTGCCATATTTTTGAGTGATGTTCTTCGTCAATTCCATCACCAGTGTCTTCTATCGTTAAAGTATCTTTACGAAAAGTACAAACTACCTTCCCTGAGTCTATATTGTATTTTATAGCATTAGAAATAAGATTTCCTAAAAGTATTTGTACATAGCCCTTATTTGCCATTACAAATATTTTTGTTTTTCACTCAATATGAATCTGGATATTTTTCTCTTCAAGAGCTGATTCATATGTTTTCAGCACTTGTTGCAGTTCTTCATTGATACTAAGTTTTTCTTTTTCTTTCGTAGCTTGAATGTTTGCCATATCTACCAGCCCCTCTATAAGGGTGTTGAGTTTCTGTATCTCTGAACGCATCTCATCTACACTTTCTTCACTATAGTTTTTACGAGCCTTCAAAAGTTGAAGATCACCATCAACTACTGCAAGTGGAGTCTTGAGTTCATGACCTGCATTGTGAACAAAGTCTTCCATATCTCTGAGGTTTTCCTCAACTGGCACCAAGGTTTTATCTACAAAGAGTTTTATAGCAAAGTATAAAGGAATAGAAAATATAAGTGTGAAAAACAAGAAAAGTACAACATCTTCTAAATACTCAAAAAATGGATATCGAAACGGTTTAAACACAAGGATCTTTCCTCCATCAACAGAGCTATAAAACTGTCCCATACCATGACTACTTTGAAAACTCTCCTCATCTTTATGAATATAGAGTTCTTGTATGAGTTCTTCTCATTCGTATTCAGCTCAAAAGTCTTTATCTATGATACTTCCTCAAGAGTTAAAGCGAACTACAAAAGGAAGCGGCGCTCTCTTTTCGAACTTTCCCCCACGTGGAGCAAACTTTGGTTTTGGTATATTTTTAAAAGCTGCATTGTTAAGAAGTTGTTCAAAGACTTCTCTATCTTGTACTTTGACTACCTTTGATTCGTTTGAGTCTCTACGATATCCATCAAAAAAACGAAACGTAAAAAAACTGAGTCCTAAGAGAATGATAATTCCTAGTATTACTCAGAGAAAGGT
>CAYTMN010000054.1:2240-7722 GCA_964438925.1 uncultured Candidatus Peribacteria bacterium | reverse complement strand
TAGATACCAAGTTCCAGCATTCCAGATGATAGCAGATATAAGAAGAGCAAGGACTACCGAAACTCAAAACGCTGTACTTTGCTCAGCGATAACATCAAGTGGTAAAAGGTGAATGATACCCATAGCAACTCCAATACCTCAAAGTACTACTCAAAAAAAGTTCATCACTCCAGAGAGGACAACGGCTTTTTTCGGTTCAAGTGACTTGGTATATATGACAGGTGCAACTGCATTAGCAGTATCGTGAAACCCGTTTACAAACTCAAACAAACATACGAGAGCCAGACAACTTACCAAGAGCGAAAATGACCCAATATCGATTCAAAACATACGCAGGAAATAAGAAGATATGGGATATCCTAACATATCATCTCTTGAGTGTCAAAATACCGAGTGATTTTGAGTGATTTTCTCTAATCCATTTTTCCTCTCAGGTAGTCTCTGTGTTTTTTCCAGTTTTCATCCATACTTGCAAGTTTGTCCCGAAACCTTTTTTGATGGTGTTTATGTACGAGGTGGGTGAGTTCGTGGAGAATAATATGTTCTAAAACTCACTCTGGGAGTTAAATAATTTTAAAATCAAAATAGACGTCTTTTCATTTACACATGCCATACTTCGCCGTATATCGTCGTATAAATACCTGTTCAGGGATGAGTCAAAACTTGCGTCAGAGTGCTTGAGTTTTCCCACCTATCAGGGAAACTGCTTTTGCTTTCTCCCATTTTTCAAATCACTTTAAAAGTTGTTCTTCAGTGCTTTCTCTGTTTACATATGCCACAAACATATCGTCAGTTTTTCCAAACTTTACTCACTTTTTTTGCCAACTTCTCAGAGTCAGTGGGTACTTGTTTCATAGGTAGGGGAGAGTCGATCACTCGTGAAATGTCTTTGTATTTTTCTGTGCTTTTTTCTGAAACTTTTCCCAAGATGTTTCTATCCAAGCACGTTTTCTTTCTATAAGTTCTTGTACTTTTGCAGCACTGTAGTATGAAGGAGCTTGAACAACAACTCCCTCTGGAGTTATCTTGAGGGCGACACTTTTTTTTCTCTTTTTTGAGTACTCTATATGGACACTATACGTTTGTTTCATGGGAAGTTTCTATGAGTTTGAGTTTGGCACTTCTTTTTAACTTTTTTATCTGTATTTCACGCTTCATCGCGTCACCGATACTCTCGTGAACTTCTGTGTAAACGAGCTCTACAGGGCGACGAGTTTTTGTATACTTTGCCCCTTTTTTGAGGTGATTGTGCGCATGTATTCTCTGCTCTATATCATTGGTGATTCAGGTATAGAGTGTAGCATCACAGCACTCGACGATGTATACAAAGTAGCGCATAACTTTTTTTGAAAGTATAACCAAAAAAAACAAAAAGAGAAACAAACTCCTTTTGAAAAAGTCATATTGTTCAAGAATATGAAAAAAAATCTACAGGAAAAGTTACGTTTTTATTGTTTTTGTGCTATAATCAAGTATATAGGATACTTATAAACAAAGCTATGATTGAGGGAAAAAGATTTCAAGTGATATCGTTTAACGCACAGTCTATCTGGGGAAACAACAGTATACAAGATGTGTTTAAACTCGTAGAAGATGCAAAAGAAAAGAGTCTTTTTTGTCTTCAAGAAATAAGCAAGCAAATGCAAGAACATCTCAGAGAGTTTTCAAAACTCAAGAAGATGAGCTTTCATAGCTCTGGGGAAAATGTAATACTCATACCACAAGAACTCGAAACAAAACGTCTCAACGACATAACACTCCCTTACCAGAGATCACCCCTCGTACATCTAGAAGTAACACTGGAACAAGAAACAGTACACCTCGTTTCAGGAAAACTTACACACGGTATATTTCTCACACGCACACTTCTCAGGACACAACAACTCAAAAAAGTACTTTCCCACATAGGGAAAAAAGCAGTGGTAGTAGCACTTGACGCTAACGCTTCTTCAAAGTATGAACAATGGTTTCACGATATTATCGCTCAAAAACGTTGATTTTGAGTTACAAAAAACAACATGACCTATGTACTTGAGAGGATAGAAGATAAAAACATCCCTCATATATTTGCAAAGTTTTGGGGAAGAGTGTTTAAAACAAAGTCAGAACTTGATAGAATGTTTTTTGCATGAGTACATCTTTTAGAAAGCAAGGTACATGACGCTATCGTTTCTTCAGACCATATACCAGTTACTTCCTACTTTCATCTCCCAAAAGCAAAATAAAAGTCCTCATACGAGGACTTTTTGTTAAAACGGTATATCGCTCACTGAGATTTCTTCTTCATCATTATTCCCTTGAGACTTCGCTCCTCATTGTGCGTTTCCTTCTGGCTTCCATTCATTGAGCGTAAAATAGTGAGTATCTCCATACTGACCTATTTCTTTTCTTTTGCTGAGAGTCATATTTACATACCCTTTTTCATTTGCGTACTGTTTGAGCTTTTCTACGTTGATACTTATGTTAAAAAACTCTCCAAATTGACCTGTTACTGCTTTACAGCTGGTTCCCTCTATATATGTTTTTGCCATAGTTCTTTGGTTTAATAGTAATATCTACGTGGGGATTATGGAGATATTTTTTAAAAATAAAAAAAAATAGTAGTTTAAATAAAAAAATTTTCTTCAAGAAAGGTGAAAATATTTTGAGATATCACTTTGTATCCATCTTTGTTTGGGTGTACGAGGTCAGACTGCATAAGTTCACTGTGTCAAAACACTCAGCCTAAAAAGTTTTTTAGCAGATACACGTCCATAGCTTTTGCCATGTTTGGGTACACACTGTTAAAGTCACCGCTATAGCTAAAACCAAACACCAGTCCCTCAAGTTGCATCCCTCAGAGTACCACACGTATGTTTTTTTCCTTGAGTTTTTTTATGATAGTTTCTATGTTTTTTTCCAGATCTTCGGTACTCATCTTTCTCAGCCCATCATTTCCTCCTATAGTCAGCAATGCAACACTCGGAAGTTTCTCCATATTTGTGAGTATATCATCGAGTTTTGCTACCAACTCAGAGGAAGTATCTCCATTGTGTCATACATTGAGTACTTCATACGTGTATCCAGTACTATCAAGCAGTTTTTTAAGTTGTGTCGGGTAGCTGTCTTCTGGTTTTACATTGTACCCTTCGGTGAGACTATCTCACAGACACAGTATCACTTTTTCAGGATTCATAGGAGTACTTTGAGTCGTAAAAGAACACGCAGTACACAAAAACAAACATAGGGTAGATAAGAGTATTTTTTTCATAGATTTTTTTACGCCCCACATCATATAGAAAAAATGTGTTTTTCAAAATAAGAGTGCTTGCATTATCTGTTTTTTCTCATATCTTTACACACACTAAAAACAACCAAAATACCTATGCTCCAAGAACCTCGCTACCCACAAGAAATAGCACAGACTCTTTGATTTAAAGAGTTTCAAGTTACGGTTATCCTCGAACTCATCAAAGAGGGAGCTACGGTTCCGTTTATCGCTCGTTACCGTAAAGAACGTACAGGAAACCTCGACGAAAACCACATACGTGACGTCATAGAACTACAAACCAAGATAGAAAACCTTTACAAGGCAAAACAAACAGCCATAAACGGTATCACCGAGATGGGAGCGATGACCGATGAACTCATGGCAAACATACTCAAAGCAAAAACCCTCAAAGAAGTAGAGGAGATATACAAACCATACAAAAGTAAGAAAAAAACCAAAGCGATGATCGCGATAGAAAAGTGATTTCAAGTTGTCGCAGACCTCATAAAAAACAACAGAAGTTTTACTATCCCTGCAGAACTTTTAGAAACATACCCTCAAGAGGAAATACTTGAGTGATGCACGCACATCATCTCAGCCGAGATATCGGCAAATGCAGATCTCAGAGCGAGTCTCATAGACATCGTAACCACTCACGACATAGTTATCTCAAAACTCAAAGGAAAAGCAGCTCTGGAAAAACTCAACGAAAAAGACAAAGCACAAATACCAAAGTTTGATATATACGCTGACTTTACGCAAAGACTCTCGTACCTCAAACCGTACCAAATACTGGCACTCAACCGTGGAGAAAACCTCGGAATCCTGAGTGTAAAAATAGAGAAAAGTGAAAAAACACTCGACGATGTACAGATACAGTATGCAAATATTCTCAACATCCGTACTCCATTTATACAAGCGCTGCAAGACGGGTTTGATGATGGGTATGATGTATTGTTTAAATCGGTAGAAAACGAAGTTCGTGGAAACCTCAGTGAAGTGGGGGAAGACGACGCTATAGAAACATTTCGTACCAATCTCGGACAACTTCTTATGACTAAACCAGAGTATGGAAAAACCATTCTCGCTATCGACCCAGGGTTTCGTGCAGGGTGCAAGATGGTACTTCTCGACGCAGGAGGAAATCCACTTCTGTTTGATAAGATATTTCTCGATAGTAAAGCAGAAGCGATAAGCAAACTCAAAACACTTCTTTCAAAGGCGAAGATAGATGTCATCGTCATAGGAAATGGAACGGGAGTCAACGAAACGATAGAACTCATACAACCACTTACTGATAAAGAGATATATATCGTCAACGAGTCTGGTGCCTCAGTGTATAGTGCGAGTAAAGTAGCACAAGAAGAATTCCCAGACCTCGATAGTCTCGACCGTGGAACGGTTTCCATAGGTCGTCGCTACATCGACCCACTTTCAGAACTCGTAAAAGTACCAGTAGGGAGTATAGGAGTGGGGATGTATCAACACGACATACCAGAGAAAAAACTCGAAGAGAAGCTCGGGTATGTGGTAGAAGACGTGGTCAATGAAGTCGGGATAAATGTTAACACTGCCTCATACTTTGTACTCGAGCATATCTCAGGTATCGGAAAAACTGCCGCAAAGAAGATATACAACCATCGTCCGTATAAGTCACGTGAACAACTCAAAAAACAACTCTCTGAAGCCGTCTATCAACAAGCTGCATGATTTTTGAGAGTTCCAGAAAGCAAATAACCACTCGATGTGACAGACATCCACCCAGAGCAATACGCTCTTGCAAAATACATACAAGGAGCATCACTAGATGTAGGAGTACAAAAGTTTTATGAACGTGAAAAAGAAACTCTCAAGAAACTCTATCCAGATGTAACCGTGGATACTCTCGAGTTTATCCTCAACTCACTCGCGCGTGCAGGGCAAGAAAAGCGTATCAATAGTGCGCACAAAAAGGCAACCGTAAAGGGAAGTGTACAGCACAAGGTCGGAGATGTGGTCGAGGGAGTTATCCGTAACGTGGTAGCCTTTGGAGCGTTTGTAGATATAGGTATGAAAAACGATGGGTTAGTCCATGTATCACAAATAGCAGATAGATTTATCTCAGATCCCAAGGAGGAGGTGGAGGTAGGTCAAACCGTTCAGGTACGTATTACATCTATTGATAGTGCGACGGGGAAAATACAGTTGAGTATGAGAGGGGTGTAGGGGGATTATTTTAAAATTTTAAATATA
>CAYTMN010000054.1:1655-2115 GCA_964438925.1 uncultured Candidatus Peribacteria bacterium | reverse complement strand
GCAGTGTAAGCATCTTGGCTTTTTACACGACTCATTAGTATTATTCTTTCTGAAGTTGTTAATCTAAATCAAGTATTGCCATTTTCAGTTGAACTCATATAAAGTTGAGAAATAACAAATTCATCTGGAAGTCCTATTTGTAAGAGTTTTTCTCTTATCGGAGAGGATAATAGTCATGGTTGATGAAGAAGTAAACATAAATCTTTAGGTGTAACTTTAGATAATATCGCTTGTTCCTCAATTTGAGAGTTCATCAATTTATTAAATAGTGTTGTAATTGCACCCTCAGATGTAAGTCTATCTATAACTATAAGGCGTTCTTCTTGAGGCAAATCTCATTGCGTACGGAGTATCATGGGTATATCCTGAGGAAGTACTCTAGATAAAAGTCTCATACGAATAGTAGCAGGAACTCATCTTGGTATGCTTATTCGCAGCTCTTCTGCTGGAATTTTATCTG
>CAYTMN010000054.1:0-1510 GCA_964438925.1 uncultured Candidatus Peribacteria bacterium | reverse complement strand
AATTTATTAATGCCATACGTTCTGTTGGAGTAAGCATATCTACGTGTACGAGTGCTCTTACTGCATCATCTTTAGACAATTTTGAAATCAAAGATTCTCTTTCTTGAGTCTCATTTTTTCAAGTCACTTTAAGTGCTTCTAAATACTCTTTTGATAATTTAGCAGCCATCATTTCTCTATCCAGCTCTTCAATAGTAGTTGGTGCTATATGTTTTTGATCTATATTATCTCTCCCTCAATCTAATGTTTCTGCCATAAGTATGCTTTTATAAATATATAACATACAATATCATAAATACCTTTCATAAACAAATTCCATGAGATTTTTAATACTTTTATATTCATTAAATCCCAGAAATTAGAAGTTGGTCAAACGGTTCAGGGCGATAGATAGTGTGACGGGGAAGATACAGTTGAGTATGAAAGGGGTGTAGGCTAAAAAATATCAACAAACTTTTTCATATGTTTCTTAACTATATCTTTTTGGAATCAATTTAAAATTCCAATTTTTTTTCTAAGCACATATTTATTAAAAAGACCTATTTTCTTCAGTTTAATAATTGACTCAGTTTTTAAATTATTTTCAGAGTTAGGAACAAGTTTTATATCAAGGTCTTCCATACTTGGAAGAATGGATGATATTCTCAAAACTAAATAATCTTCCTTATCTTTATATAATATAAGGACTGGTCTTATTTTTGTATTAGTTCAATCCGTAAATGGGATTTCAGCTGAGACTATATCTCAAAAGGTAAAATTATCTATACTCATCATATAAATCCGGTTCTTGAGATAAATCATCAAACATTCATCATGATTTGATAAGGTTAAATGTTTCGTCTTTTCTTGCCTCTTGGTAAATTCTAGAGAACTTAGGTTCTCTTTGTTTGACTAAAGTATAATCAATTTCTTCCAAATCGTTCGCAAGTTTCCAAGGCATATCTTCATGTGATAAAACACTAATTTCCTTTGCTCAATAATCAGAGTACTTAGAAATAACATCATCTATAATTCCTTTTTCATCCGCTGAAAATGCAGTAGGATTTGATTGTATAGTTGGAATAAATCTTTCTTGATAAAAACCCTTATAGGGGGCAACAATTTTAATAATTTTTTTATCTGCTTCTAGTTCTTTAACTAGGTTATCGAAATCATATGGAGCAGGTCACATCGGAAGCCTAAAGAAAGGATACCCGCTTATATGTTTTTTATGTAATTCAAAAAAATCAAATTCAGAAAAATACAAAAGTTTATATAAAACCGTTTTTCATACATTAGCCTTAGCTCAACACTTTTCAATAACATATATTAGGAGTTCAATAAATCTATCCTTTTCTCATTTATCAGCTGTAGCTTCGTCAAATTCTCTAGTTCAAGTATTAATATCTCGTACTTAAAGTAGCAAAATAAGAAATAGATTACTGAGCGAAGATGAAGAGATATGTATCATCTAGTAATCGCCAACATAGTACATTGCCCATGTTGCTACATGGCATAAACGCTGTATGAT
>CAYTMN010000053.1:0-7977 GCA_964438925.1 uncultured Candidatus Peribacteria bacterium | reverse complement strand
TATTTTTTCATATTGGTTGAGTATCTCACAAAACCAAACTTTTCATAAAACGAAAGTATTTCCTCACGACATGAAAGAGTTATCTTGTAGACTTCTTTTTTCTCGCAAAACGCAAGGGCTTTTTTCATAAGTTCACTTCAAATTCACAGTCCTTGGTATCACTTTCTCACTGAGATATCTTCAAACTTAGCCGCAAACTGTCCTCCACGTAAAAGTTTTGCTTCTAGAAGTACTTTAAGTGTTCCAATTATTTCTTTATCTTTATTTATTGCTACAAATGTAGGGCCTTGTTTCTCTGAGAGTTCAAAAAATTTCTTGAGTCTTTTCTTACTCGTATCTCCTGTAGGTTTGAGACTTTCGAGTGTATCTACAAAACTATCAAAATACTTCATAAAATCTTTTTTGGTGAGAATAGAAATTTTATATTTCTTATTTTCTTTCAAGAAAATCTTTGTTGTTTTCTCTACATCTTCTTTTGTGGTAATATCATAGAGTGGATGTTTTATCTTGAGAACTTCCATCTCGTGTTTTTCAGCAAATGTATTTACAGCATCAGTGAGTTCAAGTTCTCCTCTGGGAGATACCTTGAGTTTTTCTACATAGTCAAAAATCTTCTCATTTACCTTATAAAACCCAAAACTAACAAAGTCTCCTATAAACTCTTTTGGTTTTTCTACGATACGTTTGAGATGTCCTTTTTTACTCACTTCCAACACTCCGTATTTTTCAGGATTTTTTACTTTTTTTCAGAGTATTGCAAACTTTTTAGACTTGATAACTTTTTGCACATCTTTTGGGTGTACTATAGCGTCAGCATACAGTAGGACAATATCTCATTTTCTTCTGATTCACTTTACTGCAGCTCCAGTACCTTTTTCTTCTCCCTGAGTGATATATGTTACTTTTACTCATTTATAGTATTCACCTATTTTTTCTTTTATAAGGTCTGCTTTGTATTTTACAACGATGAGAATTTCGTCTACAAATCTGTAGATGGTATCGAGGTTGTGTTCTAAAAGCGTCTTTCCAGCCACTTCCACTAAAACTTTTGGAATACTATCGGTGAGAGGTTTTAAACGAGTTCCTTCCCCTGCCGCCAAAACTATAGCTTTCATAGGAAAAAAATAAAAAATAAATTACCCAAATTTTACTGATAAATACAAGAAAATAAAGCTTTTTCTCAACTTTCACTTTTTTACCCTTTTTTTTGACACTTTTAGTGTATTTTAACTTGAAACTCAGGGGAAAATGGATACACTCTTCCGGAACTCATTTTAGAACATAAATTTTTTTTATGGCAGAAGAAAACCAGATAGAATGAAATCCTCAAGAAGAAGAGGAAAGAGAGGAGCTTCCACCTATGAAACCAGCAATGGTATACGTGGGAGATGCCAATCAAGATATCAATGATGAAATAGAGACAAGTTATCTGAGTTATGCCATGAGCGTTATCGTTTCTCGTGCGCTTCCAGATGTACGTGATGGATTGAAGCCAGTTCATAGACGTATCCTTTTTGCTATGCATGAAGCAGGACTCAGATCTACTACAAAATACCGTAAGTCTGCAACCATAGTCTGAGACGTGCTTGGTAAGTATCATCCACATGGTGATAGTTCAGTATATGAGGCGATGGTTCGTATGGCACAAGACTTTTCACTTCGTTATCCACTCATAGATGGACAAGGAAACTTTGGTTCTATGGACGGAGATAACGCAGCTGCCTACAGATATACGGAAGCTCGTATGACCAAGATAGCAGAATATATGCTCCTTGATATTGATAAAGAGACCGTTGATTTTAGAGATAACTATGATGCTACAAAGGTAGAACCTACTGTTCTTCCTACTCGTATTCCAGATCTTCTTATGAACGGAGTTATGGGTATCGCTGTAGGTATGGCTACAAATATCCCTCCACATAATCTTACAGAGCTTATAGATGCTATAGAGTATCTTTTAAAAGTTCCAAATGAAGAAGAAATAACTGTTTCTGACTTGATGCAGTTCGTAAAAGGACCAGACTTTCCAACAGGAGGTATAGTGTATGATAGAGATGCTCTTTTACAGGCCTACTCTACAGGAAGAGGATCAGTTGTTATGAGAGGTGTGGCTAAGATAGAAGATGGAAATAAAGGAAGACAGATTATCAACATTTCAGAGATACCATATGGCTTAAATAAGGCAAACTTTATTATCAAGATTGCTGAACTTGTACAAGAAAAAAAGATAGTTGGTATTAGTGATATTAGAGATGAGTCAAACAAAGATGGGGTAAGAGTTATTATAGAGCTTAAAAAGGATAGTTTTCCTAAAAAGATACTCAACCAACTCTACCAACTTACTCCACTTCAAACAAGTTTTGGATACAATATGATTTCCCTTGGAGATAAAGGAATGCAACCAAAATTGTATAACCTCAAAGAAATTCTTCAAGACTTTATCGTTCATAGAAAAGAGGTTATCACGAGAAGAACAAAGTATGAGTTAGGAGTAGCTGAGGCAAGAGAACATATCCTCGCAGGTCTTAAGAAAGCACTCGATCATATTGATGCTATTATCAAACTTATTAGAGCTTCTGACACAAAAGAAGATGCAAAGGTAAACTTGATGGAAAAGTTTGAGTTTTCGGACAGACAAGCTGAAGCTATACTTGAAATGAAGCTTCAAAAACTTGCTGGACTTGAAAGAAAAAAAATTGAGGATGAACTTGCTGAAGTACTTGCTCTTATCACAGACTTGAGAGATATTCTTGCTAAGCCTGAGAGAGTAGTAAATATTATTATTGAGGAACTTGATTTTATCAAAGAAAGCTTTGGAGATGAAAGAAGGACAAAAATCAACTCTGGAAAGGTAGGGGAGTTTAGTGCAAAAGATACTATTCCAAATGAGGAAGTAGTACTTGTTGTAACAAAAAATAACTACCTCAAGAGAATGAAGGCAAGTAGTTTTAGAGTCCAAAGAAGAGGAGGAGTAGGGATTACTACTGGTACAAAAGAAGATGACGAGATTAAGTATCTTGTTTCTTCTATGAACCATAATGATATCTTGTTCTTTACTTCACGTGGAAGAGTATTTACTCTCCCTGCGTATGAGATACCTGAAACTTCACGTATCGCAAAATGACAGGCTGCTATCAATCTTATTTCTCTACAAAAAGATGAAGAAATAGCTGCAATTCTTGATATTACTGAAGAAAAAAATAAGTATCTTTTCTTTGTAACAGACCATGGAACAGTAAAAAAACTCGCAATGAGTGATGTAAAAAATATCAGATCGAGTGGGCTTATCGTTTTGAAAATCAAAGAAGGAGAAAATCTTGCTTGGGTTAAAACGACTTCAGGAAATGATAATATCTTGATTGCAACTCATGATGGGAAAGCAATACAATTTAGTGAAGATGATGTTCGTCCAATGGGAAGAGCTGCTTCATGAGTAAGAGGTATTAGACTGAAAGGAAAAGATGCAGTTGTTGAAGTAGGAGTTGTTTCAAAAGAACATAAATATGTTCTCGTAGCAACAGAAAAAGGTATGGGGAAAATAAGTGAAATAGATGAATACAGAGATCAAAGCAGAGGATGAAGTGGAGTAAAAGCAATGGCTGTTACTGATAAAACAGGAAAACTTATTTCCGCAATTACCCTCACTGAGGAAGATCTCAAAAATGCAAACCTCATCTTGATATCAAAAGATGGGCAAACGATAAAAGTTGCACTTGATAGTCTTAGAATTACTGGAAGAGTAACACAAGGAGTTATCCTTACTCGTATTCGTGGAAAAGAAGATATGCTTGTGAGAGCTTCGATTGTAAGAGGAGGAGAAGATGAAGAGTAAATAAGTAATGTTTAAAAAAAGAGGCAATGCCTCTTTTTTTATTCGTCTTTTTTTTCTTTCATTTTTGATAGACGAAAGAGTATTGTTTGTCTTTGAATATTTGGGTATTTCATTTCTATTTCACTATCTTCGTCAAAAATAGTCATAAGCAATAAGAGTTGCTTACATAGAGTGTTTATTATGATTGCTATACTTGGTGCTTCAAATTCTGCTTTGAGACTTTCTATTATTTCATCTAAAGACTCTTGAATCACTCAGGCAGCCTTCAGAATATATGTTGCTTGAGCTGAATCTTTTTTTAAAGCATTGTACTCCCTCATATTGAAACTATATGTCTTTCCATCTTGTTGAGTTACAAGAGTTCCTACTCTTTGTTTGATTTTTTCATGAAGGACTTTGATAGACCTAGATGTATCTTTTGCTTGTATTTCAGGTTTATCTACATCTTCAGAGTATGAACTTCCTTGGAGCATGTCACTAAGTTTTCTTTCATTTTGTAGAGGATTTTCTATTTTCCAACTATAAAGTGAAATCGAATCAGCAAATATTGCTTTTAGTACTTTTCCAACAGACAAAAGGCTAAAGTCTTCAAAATGCTGGGCTATTAGTTGTTCCATAGAACAACTAAATAACACTTCTACGAGATACAATACTTTATATTTTGCTGTTTTTCTTTCAAATTCCACTTGAGAAAAATTTTTTGGTGTAGCCTGAGCTGTAAGTTCTTCAATTTTTGACTGTATTTTTTCTTGTCTCTGTTTTACCCTTTCTCCTAGTGCTCCGTTTTTTACCTTTGCACTATTTTTTTTCGCAGTTATAGGATTTTCTTTATCAAAATTTTCTCTTCTTTCCCATCATAGAAGGTCAAAGAGCCCACGTAATGAAGTTACTGGATATGTAACTGAAAACATTTCTTCGAGTCTTTTTGAAATATCTCTGAGTGATAAAAACTCTACGTAATATTGATGATATAGAAAATGAATCGGGTCTGTATTTCCAGTATAGATTTCTTCTAATTGAAACTTTACATCTTCTAGTCTTTCTAGATGCATTTCTTGCTCTTGATCTCTGAGTACTGTTTTAAACTCCCCAAACGAAACGATATCTGTAGATGTTTTAGGAAAGTCTAGTTTTCTGATGATGTTATTACCAGCTCCTGGAGTTTGTGTCCAAGAACTTACTCATAGTACTTGCATAGAGGAATTTTTTTGCATAGTATGAAAAAGTTGAATAAAGTCAATTTATGACTGTAACTTACTTTCACTGAAAGTTGTTTCCAGGAGTGCTTGAGTTTTAGATTTATCTCTATTACGATCAAATGTTGCTATAAAAGTTGTTTCTATTTTTCCTCTACCACTCCTATCTTCTACTTCACCTGCTATAGTTGCAGCATTGTTTTGAGATAGAAGTCATTGTTTTATCTGGTCAAAAGGTTTTCCTGCCAAAGTACTTATAGGATCTTTAAACCCCCCAATACTTTTTCAAATAAGAATAAGAAAAATTTTAAGAGATTTCTCAGACCAAAAATCATCGTTTTTGTTAAAATCGATAAGGGAAGTTGAAACATTCCCAGCAGCATTGATGATAAGGTCTTTATATCCCCAAAGTTTTTCTAGCTTGAGAGTATTACAAATCATGTCATACGCCCTAATAAGTTTTTTTTGTGCTTCTGGTTTTCCATCAACCATTTTTGCATCTTCTGCTGAAAGAGGAATCTTTCAAAGAGTAGGAGATACTAAGTATGATTCTCCTCCATTTTCTACCACTGGGAGAACTCAAGGTTTCTCTATTGGAGCTGCTTTGTTCTCAAGTCCTGGTACGACACTTGCAGGAAGTCAGTATGTACTTTGAAGATATGACCCATAAAGTGAATCAAATCTTCCTTCTACTGCCGCTTGTATTGACTCAGGAGTATGGTCTCTAATATAGGTTTTCTTCTCTATGTTTCTCGCTATGTTGAGCATTTCTCTTATGGTCTCAAGTTCAGAATGTTCTGCAAATTGAGCTAAGTATTTTTCTAGCATTCTTCCTTCAAATGCTCTTGGGTCTTCGCTCTTTTCTCTCTCTCATTCCTGAGTTTTTAAGAATGCATAAAAATCTTCTCTTACTTTATCCCCATCAATTTTATATTCTCCACTTTCTGTATTTTCAGTATAAAACTTTGAAGTTATTCCAGTAGGTCTATTTGCGACCTTTGACTTTTCAGCGAGTGATGACTGTTTTGATATATCACGTTCTATTTCTATTGATACAACTCTGTTGATAAACGATTCATATCTTTCTTTGTTTCATCAAAAGATCTTGATAATTTCCTTGATTCATGTTTCAAACCAATCTGGATTTTGTAACAAAAATTTTATACGTTCACTATCTGACTTTGAAATATTAAACTCTTTAAATACTCACTCTAATTTAGACAAAAATTTATCTTCTGTCTCTTTGCCTTTTTCAAAGAAAGTACTGTGTATTTTTCTTACATTTTCCAGTTGAGTCGCAAAAGAATTTATATTTTCATTTATTGTTTTCAATAATTTTAGATCTCCTAAACTCAAAGCGTCTTTATCATTAGAAGGAGTTTCCTGAAGATTTCGTATGAGTAAAGTTACCTGTCATTGGACACTACTTTCTAAAAATAAACTCTGATCTTTCGTCTCTTTATATAAAGCTATAAGATTTTTGTATGACCCAAACTCAAGTTTTTCAAGGACGCTTTTCATCTTATCTCTTTTTACTGGCTCACTATCTTCAGAATCTTTTTGGTACGATATATACGACTGTAAAAATGTATCAAAATGAGCTTTATATAGACCTGATGGCACAAAGCGAACTGTTGAAAAATCTGCAATAATACATCTCTTTAGAAGATCATCATTTTTACTAAGAAATCTAATAATAGATGAAACTCTTTGTATTCCATACATTTTTACAAGTTCTACTGCTTGTTCAACCCCTATGCCTTTAGTACCATTTTTTTCAATACCATTAAGCTCAATATAGTCATTTATTTTAGATATAGGGTCCCTTCCAGTCATAGAAGGTCTTTGTTTTTCTTTTAAAACTTTGTCTACGACTAAACCTATGTTTGCATCTTCTCAATTCTTTAGTGGTTCTTCTTTTTCAGATACTGAAAATAACGTATCTTTGGTATCTTCTTTTAAGACAAAAAGAGGAAAATCATAGGCAGTCAGATTGAACTTCTCTTTTAGAGTTTTCATCGTAGAGATTTTGCTATTCTCTTGAGCTAGCTCATAGACTCTTTCAATGAGGATTTTTCCTCTATGACTTTTTGCCATCTTTCCAAAGAGAGTCTTAAATAGTTCAAGATTTAATGACACTGCTCATTGTTTTCTAGAATTTTCAAAGAGTACGAGAGAGCTGAGTTCTCGTATTTCAGACTCATTGATTCATCCTTTGAAAGCTAAGAGAATTTTTATAATATCTTCACTCGTTCTGGTTGCTGGAGCCATCATAGTAAACGTAACTGTATTTGGAAGAGATGGTATAATCTCAAGAAGAGGTTTTATATCTAGAAGACTGAGCCATATTTCAGGATTTTTTATTATCTCATCTTTCATTGCTTGATTTGGAATTTCCGTGATTTTTTTTGTTAATATTCCGTTTACCTTTATGAGGTTCGAAGTAAACTCTCTATTTGCTACTTCTGCTTCCATCTTTGCTTGAGCAGCTTGAGCTGCAGTCAGACCATGCATTTCGGTGATAGTTGATGCTTGAGCATCAAATTGTTCTTGTGTAATTTCTCATTTTTCAAGCGAAGCGATTAATCCTCTTATTTCATTTTCATCTCTATCTAATTCTTCATTCAATTTTCTTAAATTTTCCTGTTTTTTTGCAAGATTGATTGATAAAAGGAGCTTCTCTAGGTTTTCAAAGTTTTCTACCTTATTTCCTAGAATATTTAACGTTGCAAGAAACGGTCTCTTTCTAATAACTTGATCTATAAGTTGTCAGAATTTTGTTCAAATTTCTTTATAGGCTCCATTATCACTTCCAAGTTGTCATGATAAAGTATCAATCCCTAGAACTATTTCTCAAACTATCGCCTTCTTTTCTTCTTCACTTATATGTATTCCAGCAAGAAGTTCTTTTATGGAGTCGGCTAACTCATTTTTTATTCAAGTTTCTCA
>CAYTMN010000052.1:0-8338 GCA_964438925.1 uncultured Candidatus Peribacteria bacterium | reverse complement strand
CGTATGTAAATATAGCTTTATATTCTTATAAGACAATTTATAATTTGTATACATAAGAACTTCTACTTTATTTTCATAACGAAATAAAGTAAACTCAACTATTTCTCAAAGTATTTCTTTACTTACAGTATTTTCAGAGTTGAGAAATGTACTTTTTTCTATAAGTCGCTTTTTATGCGTAAAAAAAAGCGAATAGTAAAGCTTTTCATGTATCTCAAAATGAAAAAATATCTTTGAATTTTTTATCTCTATCTTCTTTCTCTCTATAAGTTCAGGAATAATTTCACGATATACATCTTCAAAATGAACTCAAAATTTTGCATAAAACACTTCGAAATCTATATAAGTTCTATCACGTATCTCCATAATAACGTAGAGGGTAATCTCGTCATGAAGCTCTATAAAGTTTCCTATATGAACTATATCATCTTCCACATACTTTGTAATAGTTTCTCAGATTAATTTGTAGGTAAGATTCCCATATATATGAGAGCGTGCAGTAGGTCAAACGGAAAATAGGGAACCTTCTCAAAAATCATTGTAGGAATACTTTGTTGTTCACCCATGCGCTCAAATATACACCAACCAAACATGACCATTGGATTTATCTACTGTGAATTGTGTGTCAGATCAAAAGTTATCTTTAATACCCATTATAGCATCATAATAATCAGAGACCTTTTTATTTAGATCTTCAAAAAAGTCCCCAACTTTTCCAGCATAAAAATCATCAACATATTTTTCCGTAGGTCATAGCCAATAAATAGTGATACATGTTGGCCTCATCTTTATAACTTCGGTAACCGTATATATAAATTTTTCTACAGTATCATCCTTAAGTCACATAAGTAAGTCTATATTTATTGATGACATTCAAAATTCATGCATATATGCTATGTTTTTTTGTATCATAGACATATTTTGATATTCTCTATTCGATATCTTAAGTACATTTTGATCAAGAGATTGTACTCACATACTTATTCTGTTGACTCAAAATTTTGAAAGTAACTCTATTTTTTGCCTGTTGAAAGAAAGTGGATTTCACTCAAATGTTATCTCTGCTCAAGGGAGAAAAGAAAAACGAGAAGTGATATACCTCATGAGTTCTTCAATCTGGACTTCTGAAAGAACAGTAGGGGTTCCTCATCCTATATAAAGTGACTTAAATCAAACTCAGTGAAAAATCTCTTCAAACTCAGCTAGATAGTCCTGAATATATTGGAGATACTGAGGAATAGCATCTTTGTTATAAAGTTCTTTATAGTAAAAACAGTAGGTACAAAGTTTGTAGCAATAAGGAATATGAATATAGAAATCTATGAGGGGTTTTTGAGAAGAACTAATATATTTTTTCCAACTTTCTAAAATGACTTGATTTGAAAGAGGAATATAGTACTTTTCATTGATTCAACCACGATAAGTCTCTGAAACTGTATCATTTTCAGGAGGACGTGTTACAATATAAGAATCTATAATTTTTGCTATTTCATTCATTATCTACAAAGTAAAAATGCTTATATCGTTTCTGGAAAGTGAAAGACTTTTACTCCTTGGACGAGTACTTTCTTTTCTCAGTTTGAAACTTCTATTTCATTTGACGAAAGTATAGTAACATGAAAATCGCATTTTTCAATGAGAAACGTTACTTTATCATAAAGAGAATCTGGTTTTTTAATGTTGGAACCAAAGACATATTCTCCGTTCACCATCTTTATCCAGCTAGTTGATGAGAAAAAAACATAGGTTTTTTCACAAAGTATGTCCTTTTTCATTGCTTCTCTTTTTTGATGGTCATATGACTCGATAAAAAGTGGAAACAATTTTGCTCACAAATCTATACTTTTTTGACAATTAAAAGAGCAGGGAATATGATGTAAAATTTGTAGTTCAAACTGATTTAAAAAGTTATGACAGTCTTGAGGCGTATCCATTCTTTTTGAAAAAATATCGAAAAGGACTCCGTCAGGTCAATCATAACCATTGAAAGAACGAACACAGCAGTCTGGATAGCCTAAAAGTTTTCACATAATCTCATTAACTTCATCTATAGAATAATTTACTGTAGATGGGGTGAAATCAACATAAAACTCTGAATTAAAGATACAATCAATTCTTTTTGCTTCTTTTGCGAGCTCTATATTTTTAGATATATATATTATTTTGTGTGAATCTTTTTCTTTACAATTTTCATTTGGATTGAAGTAAAAAAAGTCAGAAAAAACATATACGAGATTGAGGTCTTTTAAAATCTTTTCAAATTTTTCAAACTCTCTAATATCAACTGGTTGTTTCATGACAGATTTATAGTCATAAAATAAACAAGCTAAATTATACTCAGAAATATAGTGTCTTGATTCTTTTAAAATCTTATTGGTATCTTTTGTATTCATTAATACTATTTGCTATACGATTTAAAAAATTCATCGTTCATCTATACCCATAGAAAGGAGTAGGAGTATATACATGATAATCATAAGAAGGAAATCAAAATTGTACAAACGGAACATCCTTCAAAAGAGAAATATCTATATGTGCGTTTCAAACAACAAAGTCATAACCAACCTGCTGTTCATTTTGGCTATAGGATTGTTTTATAGCATCTTTTTCTCCGTCATTGTTAAGTGGAACTCCATCGAGATATATATCAACATTATTTTTCAAGTGCTTTTCTTCTCCATGTAAATAAGCTCCAACGATTTCAATTCAAACTTCTCTACAAATATCTATAAAACCGTTAAGAACATAAGGGTCGCCATAGAAAAAAGCTTTTTTTCATAAAAAGGTATGTGGGATAACCCATTTCAGAGTATCAATTGTGTTTCTTACTGTAAGTTCATGTGCTATAAGATTTTTTGCAACTTCTGGGATTCAAAAATGATCTCATAGAGTAGTTATAAATTTTTGCGTCTTTGAAAATCAAAAAGGAATATCAAGCTCGACAATATCGGCTCACAATCTCGTAGCAATTTTCTTAGCAGCTTTTCTTCAATAAGGGAGGGAAATGATTGTCCCAGCATCTTTTATCTTGGTAACACTTTCAAAATCTCCTCAGTCAAGCCATATACTCACAACGTTTAATCAAAGACTTGTAAGTAAGTATTTGAGTTCTTCGACATTTCATACGCAATCTCACTCATTTCTATCAAAAAGATTTCATACTATAGCGACATTTTCTTTTTTTGTAACTCATCATGAGATATCAATATTTTTAGCCAAGGAAAATAACAAGTCTGAATATCACTCAAGCCAACAGTCAGTCATAGAGCGAGATGGAACATGAAAAATGGGAGTAGTTGTTGAGTCTTTTACCTCGTTTATGATACCATCATAGTCTGTTCAAACGACTTGACTCATAGGCATAGAGGATACAAAAATTGCCTTCACAAAGTCTTTTTCAGCCATAAACTTGAGAGTTTCTATAAAACGATCGTTTCTATTTCCTATAACATTGTCCGCATCAGAAATAGTAGAAAGCGCTTTATGTTTTCCATCTGCATTTCTTAAAGACGAATGAATGTCGTGGTTTCAGTGGACATAGTCACACTTAAAGAAAAAACAATCAGGGCTATCAACCCAAAGATATCAGTCGGAAATAGCGTTTATTCAAAGAGTTACACCTACAAGATAGGTAATAGGAGTTTTTCAATTATCTGTAAGAAGTTTTCACATAGGTCTATTTTTTAAAGTACATATGAAAGTCCTTGTAAAAAGGAAGTTCACAAAGTGCGATGAGTTCCTGTATAGTTTTTAATGCTCAAAAAAATCATACATAAAAATTTCTTTGATTGAACTGAGCAAGTCACAAGTCTATAATTCTTTTATCAAAGTATAAGTCTGAATATAAAATATGCACTCAGCTTTCTTTTATTTTTTCCGATAGTTCTTCTTTTTCTCAAAAATAATGAAGAGTATACGCTCCAGTATTTGGAAGTTTTGAACGTATAAGAGTCTCTATTATATCGTGATTTCCATCAGATTCTTTAAAAGTATCATCTCTATTCATTTCATATGGCTTGAAGTTATCAAAGACAAAAAAATGAATAGTAAATCCCATTTCTTCAAGAAATCGTACTATATCAATATTGTTTGTATAGTCAGCATTAAAGAAACGTTTCAACTCAGGAATTCATAAAAACACTATTCAAGCACTAAACTTTTTTGACTCAACTTTTTTGACCAAATCGTGAAAACAATCTATGTTTTTTTGAGTCTCTTCTCAAAGTGAAAGAGATGTATGGAGTTTCTCACAAATTTCGTTAAGCCAAGTTAAAGAGTTTTTGATTCATGCAGGATACACAGGAGAGATATAGGGAACTCATATTAGCTGGAAAGGGTATTCAAAAGCTTCTTTTTGCAATGTGTTAGGTGAAAAAACAAAAAGCTCAGATCTACACATATTTTCAAGAAGTCTAACATCGATTGAAGGTATAAGTGATGCGTTAATGCGTATATCATTTTTCTCTAAGATATCCACTAAATCCTTTTGGTATATGTTCTCCTGAAATCAAAAAATAGATATAGAGTTCGCTTTTCTAACTATTTTTGTTTCATCTATTTTTTCCAAATATTTTTCTAGTAAAAAAATCTTTTGTTCGTATGGAGTCTTTTCAAACTGTCACTTAAAAAGAAATGGAATATCCATTTTTTCTCTAGCATGCATGAGAGTTGAGTGAACATCATCTCAAACAACTCTTGGAACACAACAACAATTAAAAGATACGAGTTTAATATCGTTTTCCTGTGCATATTTGATAGCAATATCTATAGCTTCAGTGAGCTTATCATTCCCTCATCACATAACAACGTCATTTTCATCAAGGTCTGTACTTATAGAAAGAGAACCCGATCTTTTTCATAACTCTCAAATATACTTTTTTTTCTCTTCTTCTGAGAGGTAATAATATCTATCAAATGCATCTTTTCCTTTTTTCCCATTATCATCTTCGTAATATCATTTTGGAAAGTTGAAAAAGTGGTATCATGTCGCCTTATTATTTGGACTTATTCATTGACACTCTCTTTCAGAATGATGTATGTTAACTTGGGGAAGATTGAGATTGATGCTTTGATCAGTATTTCTGGTAAAACCTTCGTTTACAATAAATCTAAACTCTTGTAGAGGGTGTGACCAATCTTGGATAACAGAAAAAGGAGGTCTCTCAGCTTTGAAAAATATCTGATAATAATCTTTTTTTGCCTTGAAATCTTTAGCTAAAACATTCAAGAAAGACTCTAGTGTTAAATCTTTTCACTTTGTTGAAAATCAAACTAAAAATCTTAGAAAATTTTTGTTCTGAATATTATAGTGCACTGAAGTACAAAGATGATCAGTACAAAATTTTCATGTACATCTTTCTCACTCCTGTTTTTTATATTTTATTTCTAAAGTTTCATTATTTGAAATGTCTGTAAAAAGAAATTGTAGATATGATATATTCCAATCTACTGATTTTATTTCAAGATGAGATGAAATGTCAGGAAAAAAAAGTCAGAATATCTTGAGAAATGCATAATTTGACTGAAGCGACGGCTTAAAACGTCTTCAGAAAAATCTAGATGTTTCAACTACTCTTAGTTTTATACTATTCTGTCTATCTATATGCATAGAGTATTAGATTCAGTTAGGAACTATTTCAAAAGATTTAAAAAATTCATCAAATTCATCCTCACTCATAGGAGTAGGATCTTTTTTCTTTGTAGCATCAATACGTAAAATATCGTCTACAAGAGTATCAAAAACTTTTGCAACTTCAGAGTTTGGTGAATACTCAGCAAGAGTCATAGCTTTATATTCTGCACATGCGATAACATCACTTCTTGGGATAAAAGCAATAATATCAAGCCCAATTCTCGCAACGAATTTCTCTATCACTGTTCTATCCAACGTGTTACTTCTAGCATTCACAATGATTCATCAAACATATATACCATTTCTACTATACTGATTTACTGCTTTACAGATATTGTTACAAGCATACATACTCATTATCTCCTCAGAAATAACGATAAAAATCTTTTTTCCATACCCAACTCTCAAAGGAGAAGCAAATCATCAACATACAACGTCTCAAAGGACATCAAACAGCATCAAATCATACGTTTCTTCCAAAAGATTTATATCATCAAATACCTCAAACATCTTTGAGATTCATCTTCCTGCGCATCAAGTTCATGGTATAGGTCCTCCAGCTTCTATACAGTCAATACCGTTAAATCACCTTACTGTGAGTTCTTTTACAGAAACATATGAGTCACTCTTAGTGAGTAACTCCATAACCGTTGGAATTCTCTTTCATCAAGTTATTTTTTTTGTTGAGTCAGCTTTAGGATCACATCATATTTGAAGTATCTTTTTACCTCTCAAAGAGTACTGTCATGATATGTTGCTTGAGATAGTAGATTTTCCAATTCATCACTTTCAATAAATAGCTATTCTTTCCATATTTTTGATGTGAATATTACAAAAGTAACTTTAAAGGATTATAGAAATAAAAATTTATTTGTCACTAAATTTGTAACAAATACTTTTCTAGGATTTTTTTCCTCTATACACTCTAAAAAGTCATACAATTACAGCTCAAAGAGTAATCAAGTTACTTACTATTGCTGGGAGGGAAAAAGATATACAGTTATATGTCAGCCAAATACTAACAACTAAAAGAAAAACAAATCTCATCATCAATCACGCAGAGAGAAAAACTCAAATAGTCCAAATAGTAGAAGTTGTCACAGGAAGCAGACTAGAAAGTGTACCGTCAAAAGTATACCGTCAGATACACACATTTCAAACTAAAAGAAGGAGAAGCAAGGCTATATTTCCTTTGTATTTTACGGCGAGTATAGACTTAACACCATCAGAGACAAGAATATATGAAGCAGCGGGGAGTCACAATAAAAAGTAGTGGGTAGCCCATAAAAAACATACAGCAACATTGAGATGCAGACATTTCTTATCATTTTTTTCTATAAATGTAAGTACACCTACAAAAAGAGCGATATATCAGATAATTTGTCAAAGAAGTAACATTCTATTTTTTTCAATTCGCTTTTTTTAAAGCATCTTGTTGTATTTTTTCGTCTATCTCTTTATTTTTCTCTTCTATATATTTCATAAAAGCTTCACGTTTGAACATAAAGATATATACAAGAAATGCTCAAAGTCATCAAAATATAATCCAAGTTATATAGTCTATAATAGTCTCATAGTACTGAGCAAATATTACACCAGCAACGATCATCGTCACAGACCGCACTACTGAACCGATAACATTATTTATGTGAAAAGATGTTTTATCCATATTCATAGTCCCTGCTATAAAAGGGAGAAAAGCTCGAGAAACATTGTGAAATTTTCAAAGTATCACTCAAAGTGGTCACCATTTTTCTACTCATTTTTTTAGGTATTTTACTTCTGTAGTTCAAAGTCAAAACCACATACCATACTCCTTAAAAAAAGTATCTCCATAGTGTTTTCCAAGTAAGTACCCTATAAAGTTTCAAAGTATTGCTCAAAGACAAGCGATAATAGTAACATATATGAGATTATTCATACTCTGTTCAGCAAAAAAACCTCAAACTATCAACATGATATTTTGACCAGGAATAACAACTCAAAGCACTGGGAAAGCCTCTATAAGACTTGAAAGAAAAACGATAAGATAGTTCCAATTTCCTAGTTGAAGTATAATCTGTCTAATAAACTCTATAAAATCTTTTAACAAATCAGGTCGTACCATTGCAAGAATTCAAAGAGCAATAGTAATAAAAACAAGAACTTTCATCGTAATATCAAAAAAACGAGACTTCATAGGAAAAAATTGTAAATATTTTTTTGATTATAAGACAGCACTAGGTTTTTCAAAACCTTTTTTGCTTTTTGGCATTTTTGACTAAAATAGTTGCGTTTTTACAAATATAAGTTGTTTTATGTTAGACGTTATTAAAAATAGAAAGTTATATTATACTATTGCAGGAATACTTACAGCTTTCTCAATTGTTACAGTATTATTTGTACCTTTAAATTATGGTATAGATATGACAGGATGAGTTCAAGTTGAGTACACATATGACAAAGAGCCTCTTGATATAGAAAAAATAAGAACACAACTAGAGTCAGATAGAGTTGCGTATAAAGTCGATGACCATGAAGCTATCACTTCAATCCAAGTTTACAAGATAACTTGAGAAAAAAAGATAGGAGTAGTTGCTTGAATCACGGCTCAAAAAATAGATGAAGTAAAACTCGATACTCTTAAAAATACCTTTAAAGAGACAACTCTAGCTTCTCTAAAAACATTTGATGATAAGTTTGCTGAAAGTCTCTATATAAATATAG
>CAYTMN010000051.1:0-9009 GCA_964438925.1 uncultured Candidatus Peribacteria bacterium | reverse complement strand
AGTTCTTGCATGATAACTGTTTTCCCTACTCATGCTCAACCAAAAAGTCCTACTTTTCCTCATTTAAGCATTGGAGCGATGAGGTCAATAACCTTGATTCCTGTCTCAAAGACTTCAGCCTTATTTGAAAGGTTTTTAAACTCAGGAGCCGCTCTATGAATAGGATCCATAAATTCTGCTTTTGGAGCTGGCATATCGTCAATCGGATCTCAAAGAACGTTAAACATTCTTCAAAGAACTCCTTCTCCAGTTGGAACTCTAATTGGGGACTCAAGTGCTACAACTTCATATCCTCTTCTTAATCCATCTACTGGATTCATTGCAATAGCTCTAACGACATTGTCTCAGAGTTGTTGTTGTACTTCAAGAATAATCTTTGATGTATGCCCTTTTACTTCAAGAGCTTCATATATAGAAGGTACATACCCTTCCGAGAACTCAACATCGATAACTACTCAAACTATTTTTATTATCTTACCAGTGTGCATAATGTAACTATTAAAAATTAATTATTATATTTAAAAAACTACTCCATAGAAAAATCATACTTTTTCTTTTTCTCCTCTTGATCTTTTTCTTGAGAAAGTGACATATAAAAGTACTTTCTAAAAACAAGAGTGATAACAAACGTAACAAGGAGGACAATATATCCTATTTTATCAAAAACTGGATCATCAAATTGTGGCATTGAATATGCAAAAAGCATTCAACCAACACCATAGATAACAGCAGCTATAACACTTCAGATAATAAAGTACACTCAAAAGAGTACAATGTTTAAAAGAAGTCTTGGGATAAACGGAAGATTTTTCATATAAAAGGAATTAAAAAATATATTTTTACTAATCTTTTAAAGCTTCAACTCCACCCGTTATCTCAGATACCTCCTTGGTAATCATAGCTTGTCTAGCTTTGTTGTACTTGAGAGTCAATGCTCAAGCAATCTTCTTTGCGTTATCCTTTGCATTTTTCATGGCTATCATACGAGAACTATGTTCCGATGCTTTTGATTCTAAAATGATATCATAAAACATCATGTCGATAATCATAGGGATAACTTCGTGTACTATAGTCTCAACATTTGGCTCTATCTCATACTCATTAGATTCTTTTGATGCTTTCACTTCAGCTTCTAGATCAAAGTGTTCTCCAACTATTTTTTTAAGATATGATTCTATCTCACTCTCCTCAATAGGAAGTAAATCTCTATCTACAGAAACTTGTCTAATAGTATTTATGTAATGATTGTAAAAAACAACCACTTTCTTATACTTCCCAGAAAGAAATTCTTCTCTTAAAAAACGGGAAATATTTTTGATAAAAATTGGTTCTATAGAATCTGTAAACTCTTGAGAATAATCTGCAACAAGCTCATTTCCAGTTTTTGCAACAAAACGAGCTCACTTTTTTCCAATAGCAACAAAGTGAAGTTCTTCACCAGTTTCTTTTATGTAGTTGCTTACCTTTTTCATAACATTGACATTGTATCATCCACAAAGTCACTTGTTTGAAGTTATGAGTACTCCAAGGGTTTTATTTCCTGGACCATCACGAAAAAGTGGATACTCAGCAAGAGAATCTTGTATACGTAAAAACATCTTAAGTACCTCAAGTACATAGTTCTTTTTTGCTACTGCAGCATCTTGAGCTTTTTTCATCTTTACAGTAGAAATAAGCTCCATAGCCTTAGTAATCTTTCAAGTATTTTTTATCGAGGTTATTTTTCTCTTTATCTCTTTAGCTCCAGCCATAAAAAATAATTAAGCTTTATGTAGTTCAACAACACTTTTAATAAGTCCTTTCAATTTTTCTTCCATTTCTGGAGAAATAACTTTATCTTTTTCTATTGATTCCAATACCGCCTTGTCTTCATCAAGTACTGCATAGAAATCACTTTCCCATCTTTTTACTTTTGCAACAGGAATCGGATCGAGGTACCCATTCGCTCCAGCATAGATAGAACATACTTGTTTTGAAACTGGAACCGGAGAATATACTCCTTGTTTTAAAAGTTCCATCATACGTTTTCCTCTTTCAAGTTGTTTTCTAGTTGACTCATCAAGATCAGATGCAAATTGTGAAAATGCAGCAAGTTCTCTATATTGAGCAAGGTCAAGTTTAAGAGTTCCAGCTACCTTTTTCATAGCTTTTATCTGAGCTGAACCTCCTACTCTTGAAACTGAAAGACCAACACTTATCGCAGGTTTTTGACCAGCGTTAAAGAGATCTGACTCAAGAAATATTTGCCCGTCAGTGATAGAAATAACGTTTGTTGGGATATATGCAGAAACGTCTCCCGCTTGAGTTTCAATGATAGGAAGAGCGGTCATAGAACCTGCTCCAAGTTCATCGTTAAGTTTTGCAGATCTCTCAAGAAGTCTTGAGTGCAAGTAAAATACATCTCAAGGGTACGCTTCTCTTCCTGGTGGACGTCTAAGGAGGAGTGACATTTCTCTGTAGGCATTCGCCTGTTTTGAAAGATCATCGTAAATAATAAGTGCATGTTTTCCATTGAACATAAAGTATTCTGCCATAGCACATCATGCATATGGAGCAAGGAATTGCATAGCCGCAGGCGAGCTTGCACCAGCAGCAACAACTATAGTATAATCCATAGCCCCTCTTTTTCTTAGTTCCTCAACGATACGAGAAACTTTTCCATCTTTCTGACCAATAGCAACATAGACACAGATAACATTTTGCCCTTTTTGATTCAAGATAGTATCAATAGCGATTTGTGTTTTACCAGTTTGTCTGTCTCAGATAATAAGTTCTCTTTGTCCACGTCCAATAGGTACAAGCGCATCAATTGCCTTGATACCAGTTTCCATAGGCTCATGAACTGACTTTCTCGACATAACTCCAGTAGCAACTCTCTCAACTGGATATCTTTCTTTTGCTTTTATCTCTCAAAGTCCGTCAACAGGGTTTCAGAGAGAATCAACAACTCTTCATATAAGTCCTTCTCCTACTGGAACTTCAAGAGTCTGTCCTGAAGCTTTTGCTTTTTGTCACTCTTTAATCGTTCCAAATCCAGAAAGGATAACAACTCAAACAAAGTGTTCTTCTAAGTTTAACGCAACTCATACTGCTCCTGACTCAAACTCAACTACCTCGTTATAGGCAACTTTTGTCAGTCCAGAAACTTTTGCGACTCCATCTCAAAGGTAAAATACCTCTCAAACATTCTCCACTTGAGGATTGAGATCTGCAGAGTCTATACGAGTTTCGATATCTTTGATCAAACTATTTAGTATATCGTTTGCCATAATGTAAAATTATATATAAGTTATATTTTTAGTTTATTTACCACTCTTTTAAAACTCAAATCTACGAGACTATCATCTTTATAGATATTCATTCATCATAAAATACGTTCATTTTTCACAAACACTATTTCTTCCCTTTTAGGTTCACACCCAAAAAATTTCTTAAAAACTGGAAGAGACTTCTCATAAACAAAATCTTCCTCAACTGTTGGATAGTATTCAACAAGGTATCTTGAAATATTATTCATTTTTCAAGAAAATATAGCCCTTCATCTTCTTCCAACTTTCTTTGAAATATCTTGGTATGACCTCAAAGACTTAAGAATCTTTTTAGCATCTGGGAGAGAAAGTGTTTTTATATCTATCATACTACTTTATATTTAAGAGTTCTTTTTCAATATAATCTTTGGTAATATTTGAATCTTTAAAGAGTTTCTCATTGAGCTTGAGAACAAGGTTTACAAGATGAGACTTTACACCACTAAGGGCAGCAAGTCTTTCTTTTTCTACCTCAGATTTTCCAGACTCAAGTAAATCTTTCGCATCAGACTCTGCCTTTGCTATGATTTCTTCTCTTTTTTTCTTTCCAATACCTTCAGACTCATTTACAATAGATTCTCCAGTTTTTCTTGCAGAGCTCAGAATTTCTTCTTTTTGATCATCTGCTTGTTTAATAAGAGTATCTATATTTTTAAAATTATCCTCTAGCTTCTTTTGTCTTTCCTCAAAATCATCAAGGTATGCAAGATAAGGCTTGAAAACAAACCTATTCAATACATATAATACAAGTAAAAGAATAACTGTTTGTATTATAAAGGTTTCAACCGTTACAAATTTTAAATCCATAATTTTATGTTAGTAGGCATAGCAACTTCAAGAATACTTGAAATATCAATTACATTACAAATCCGATAATAAGAGCAACAACAAGTGCGTAGATAGCAACTGCTTCAGCAAACGCCATAGCTAAGATTGCAAGTCCTTGTATTTTACCAGCAGCATCAGGGTTTCTTCCGATAGCTTCAGCAGCTCCTTTACCGATAAGTCCTACACCAACTCCAGGTCAGATAGCTCCTAAACCAATAGCAAGAGCCATAGCTAATACTTTTAAATCCATATATCCAATATTAAAATATAAAAATCTTAATTTCTAAGGATGTTCCCTAAAAATTAAAGTTTGGAACAAAGAATTTTTTCCTTATTCCCGTACCTTAATTTTTAATGATGCTCTTCTTTCGAACTATTGAAGAATGCTATCATAAGTCCAGCAAATACTACGGCTTGTATAAGAGCAACTCATACTTCAAAAAACCAAAAAGGTATAGTTAAGAGTCTTCCTATTTCCATTACTCACTGCGTAGCAAGAGCTCAAAGATAGGTAATAACTCAAAGAAGTACTACTCCAGCAAAAATATTTCAAAAAAGACGAAGTGAAAGTGAAGCAAATGTCGCTCAGAGTCCGATAAAGTGAAGCCAACCTACAAAAACATTAACACATTTCTCTACAATTCCATGTCATTGGAAATTGAAAAGATACGATTTTATAGTAGATACTGGTCAGTGATGTGATACAGCAACCACAAGCATCATAATAACAGTAATCGCTGCAAGAACTGCAGTAGTGTTGAGGTCACTATGCATTGGTCTGAGGTATTCAAAAATTGTTGGTGAAATTGAAGATCCAAGCCAATCAATTACGAGTCATAGAAGATTTCCAAAAAAAACTATTGAAAATATCCCTACAACCAAAATAAAGTGTCTTCTAGCAAAAGGCTTATCTTGAAAACTATCACGTAAATGTCCATCAAAGAACTTTATAAATGTGAGAAAAAAACTTCTAAGTCTACTTTTCTTTTGAGAATATAGTGCTCTGTTTGCAAGAATTGAAACACTAAGAACGATAAAGAAAAAAAGAATCGTTGTAATAGATGTATTTGATATAGGTCCCCAAACCTTTTCTCACTGAATCAGTGGGATATGTGGTCAAGTATGCTCTGAGTGTTCTTGTGTTGCATGTTCTGTAACACTTGTCTGAGTGTGAACTTCCTCAGGAGTTTGAGTAGCAGTATTTGTAGTAGCTCTAAGGCTGGTGGTTATCATTTCAGGTTGCTCCATGCATTTGCTTTTTATGTATATCTTGTAGTTGCTTTTGAGAATGTTTTATAAAAAAAATCATGTAGAGAATAAGTGGGATAATTGATACAATTAATGCACTCATTTTAAATAGTATTCTTTCTCAAAAAAGCGTGTCGAGTATATGTCAAACAGTGAGAAATGCAAATAAATTTAGCACAATTATTCAAAAAATTTGAATTCACTTTACAATCACAAAAAAAATATTACAATGTAAGATTTACTTGTAATATTTGTAAGAGAAAATATAAAAAAATCAAAAGTTATTTTTTTTGAAAAATACACAAGTTACTTATAACAGAAAAACCACTTGCCGAATCTTGCTCTCACCTTTTTTTTGGAAGTACTTTAGTTATATCTCCTTTTGCAACAGATAGAGCAACTCACAAATACGTTTCTGTTCCCATAACTTTCATATAATCTTTTCTAATAAAATCCATCACATTTTCCACTTCTGGATCTACTGACTCGATTGATTTTTTATAGACATTGTATACTCCTGCACGTCTGAGATCACTATCGTTGGTTGCTGGTTCAAAATAGTCCTGTAAAAACGAATCATCTACTTTTTCCTCAGTAACAACTCCTACAACAGTAAAGTCAGTTCTTTTATACAAAGCAGAAGCAGTACCATCTCTATCATCACAGATGATATATCACTTTCTTTTCGTATTTTTTATACTCTGTTCATCCAGAGCATAGTCTCTCAATATAGTAAAATCTGCAGGATATGGAGAATGAAAATGATGTGGATTTCTAGAAAAAACATATCTACATCATGCTTTTTGCAGTGACCTTGCAACATCTCTAGAGTCTACAAATATAACCTTTGCTCTAGGAAAAACTTTCTTTGGAGTGATATCAACGCCTCAACCTGGATAATAAATCACCTGAGGAGATACTTTTAAAAATATAGCAATAGATTGTAGATCTTGAGAAAAAGCTTCATCGGTAGTAACCTCACTTTCATCAACCTCTCTTTGAAAAAAAGAGAGAAGATATTCTAAAGATGAGAGTATATATTGCATACTATAAAAAGTTTAGATTTTCTGAACTTCCTCTTCTATAAATTTTTTTGAAATCCCAATATCTTGAAATGCCTTTTCATTGATTTTGATAGAGATATCCAAGACCTTTGACTTCAAGGCATCAAACATAGTAAGTCCCTCTTTTTCGACTTCTCTCTTTCATGAGTTTATAAGGATAGTTACATCTTTGTTCGCCTTGTCCATTATTTCTTTTACTCTATTGTTCGCGATAGTTTCAGCGTTTTTTATGAAAAATTCAACATCCATCTTTGCGTCAGCCAAGAGTTTGTCTTTTGCAGCCTGAGCTTCGAGAAGAATTCGCTTTTCTTCTTCTTCAACTTTTTCCAGTCTCTTTATAAGCTCTTTTCTTTCTAAGATAGTTTTTTGAAGTCTATCCGCTACAAACCTCTTGAAAATAAGAAATATGATCAAAAAGTTAAAAACTTGAGCAAGGATAATTCCAATATGTATATTTTCCATAATATCAAAGTTATTTAATGAGTTGGAATGCAATTATAAGTCCATAGATAGCACACGTTTCAATAAGCGCAGTTGAAAGTATCATAAATTGTACTACGGCATTTTTATTTTCTGGATTCCTATTGATAGCTTCTAAACTTGCTCCTACCATATACCCTTCTCCGACTCACATTCAAAGAGCGGCAAGTCCTATAGAGAGTCAGGCACCAATAGCATTCATAGGTGCAAGATCTGGGTTTCAAAGTATTTGAAATGCTACTATAAGACCATAGATAGCTGCTGTCTCTACTAGTGCAGCTCCAAGTACCATATAGGTCAAAAGAGTTCCTTGTATACGTGGGTTCTTTCCAAGTACTTCTACGGCAGACTTACCAAGAAGCCCTTCTCAGATAGCGGCTCAAAGTCATGCAAGCCCTATAGCAAGTCAAGCACCCAAAGCGATATAATTCATTTCCATAATCAAAGTTTAAAAATACATTACGAATGTTGTCCTTCTTCCCTTCATACAACGATAAAAACGCATATCAAAAGGGCAAATACAAAAGCTTGCACAAATGCAACTAAAAGTCCCTGTGCATAGATGATTATCGGCAAACCTAGTGGAAACTCTATTCATCACATAAGTTTTCCTAAGTAGGTCATAAAGGCAAATATCATCCCTAAAAGAATAGTTCCAGAAGCCATATTTCCAAATAATCTAAACGACAAAGAAAATATCTTTGCGAGAAGTCCCACGATCTCCAAAACTCACAAAAACAAAGAGATAATGATATCGCACGCTTTTGTAAGTACCATCACTGGAACATAAAATGTCTTTGAGATACTCTCTTTTTTTACAACAAATATACCTTTTCCAAAAATCGGAAAGTAGGTATAGAGGGTATGTCCAAGGCCCAAAGTCGAAAGCTGAATCGCAAGTACCAAAAGAACACTCAGTCCTGCAATTGCAAGGTTAAAGTTGATATCGGCAGTTATTTGATGAATATAGTGATGTAGAACAAACTCCCCATTTTCCACTCCTGTCATAGGAGCGATGAAGTCAAGAAGTAAACCAAAAAGGTTAGAAATGAGTATGACAAAAAAGAGAGTGATAACAAACATCTTAATCCATGGTTTTTCATGTTCTCACAGAATGCCAGAAAAGAGATCGTACATCTTTTCATACATCATCTCAAAAGAAAGCGAAAAGGAAGAGTTTGAAAAAAAACGAATCATCACTCAAATAAGCACAATTAACAGTACCTCAGCAACCAGTCAGAGAGTAAGTTGTGGCTCGTAAAAATGCTTTAGTGTTTCCAGTATCATGCTTTTGTTTTTATTTTTCTTATAAAATAATACCATTCTTGCTTTTAATTTGCAAAAATTTGAACATTTCCCGAACAAAAAAATATGAAAATATTTTTGTTTTTTCACAAACAATAGAGTACAATATACACGTATCCCTAAATACTGTCCTATGTTAGACTATAAAAATCTCCCTATCTTCTCTGGAGTTTCAGAGGAAATCGTACAAAAAATCATCTCTAACTCTCCAAGAGAAAACTTTACTAAGTGACAAACTATCCTTCTAGAAGGAGAAGCTTCAAACGGAAAATGATACATCATAGAGTCATGAGAAGTGGCAATCTGGATAAAATGAGATATGAAAGCTACACTCTGAGCAGGAGCAATATTTTGAGAAATCGCTCTTCTAAACGAAGATACAAGAGTTGCAACCGTAAACGCAAAAACTGACCTCACAGTTATAGTTCTCACCTTTGATAGCCTGATAGAAATGTTGAATAACGATGAAAATAACATCAATAAAGAAATACTCAGACGTCTTGAAGAAAATCTCAAAGATGCTCCGGTAGTTTCAAGAGGGCTTCTGGAAGATGACAATCCAAACCAGATAAAAGCTGGTCATATGATATAAAAAAATACCTCCTAAAGAGGTATTTTTTATTTTTTTCCAAGACTTGCTTTGATGAAACCTGTAAATACTGGATGTGGATGGAGAGGATGAGCTAAAAATTCAGGATGATACTGTACTCCTATAAAAAATGGGTGGAGTTTTTTGTCGAGTTCCATTATCTCAGCGAGCTTTCCATCTGGAGATG
>CAYTMN010000050.1:0-9080 GCA_964438925.1 uncultured Candidatus Peribacteria bacterium | reverse complement strand
TGGGACATTTATACTTTGACTGAGAGCTTCGGCGATGGAAACTTCCCCTTTAAAATCAAGAGAATAATTTTTTGGAGAATACGAGAATCCTTCACTTGTTTGAAATTGGATGGGGGTATCTATAACTTTTGTACTTGGAGTATATCAGAGGTTTTGAAATGCGAGTAAATAGGTAAATGGCTTTATAGTAGATCATGCTTGCCTTTGGGCTAAAACTCCATTTACTTGTCCTTCTTGACCTCAAAAATCCTTTCCTCATATGAGAACTTTCAGTGCTTTTGTACGTCTGTCTATTATCACTATACTATAGTCTGAAACATTTTTCCAAGCAAGAGGCATAATACTTTGCTTTGCAATCTCATCTATCTTTAAGGACATATCTTTATCTAAAGTCGTTGAGAGTTTTCAAGAGTATATGAGAGAAGTATCTGTATTTTTTTGGTAAAAATCTATAGCATATGGGAGAGTATTATCATGTTTTTGTTTCCAAGTTATTCTCTCTAAAAGTATTTCTTCCAGTTCTTTTTCACTGATATGTTTTTGTACAAAAAGATACTTTGCCAAGATAGAAAATCTTTTCTGGAAAGCATCATTTTCTTTGTAAGGATCATATTTTATAGGATTTTTTGGAAGAGTGAGGAGTGCGAGTTGTTCTGCTTTTGTAAGGTTTGTAGAAGATTTTCCAAAATAGTATTGTGCTGCTGATTCTATACCATAGTTAAGGTACCCAAAAGATATGTGCGAAAGATACGCTTCAAGTATTTGGTCTTTCGTATATTTATGATTGAGAGATACAGCGTAGTAAAGTTCTTTTATTTTTATGCTAAAAGTTCTTTTACTATTGAGCCAATACATATTTCTAATGAGTTGTGTATCAAGAGTTGAGCCTCACTGAACAAGTTCTCCTGCTTGTACATTTGCAGACAGTGCTCTGACAATCCCCAAGATATCTATACCATGATGGGAATAAAAGTTTCTATCTTCAATAGTGATGAGTGCTTTTTTTGTAAATTCTGGAACCAGAGAAATATCTACTTTTCTATGTCGATATGTGCTATCCTTTACGATCTCTCATATCTCTTCTCATTTTTCATCATATAGTATTGTAGAGTATGGAATCTCTTGAATTTCTACATTGTTTATATATGTACTACTATATAAAATGATAGGAACAAGAAAACAAGCATATAGAAATATGATTTTTTTTTGAAAGTACCATTTTTTTTCTTTTTTTTGCATAAGTTTTACAAACACAGAACTCGTATATAATGATTGTAAGTATTTCCTAATATCATTATATGCAACTTTCTACAATTAAAAATGCGATACATAAATTTGTTTTTTCTCTTTTTTGAGCAATCACTCTTTTTGTAATTGCTGGAATAATTTTTTTCTTTGGTTTTTCACTCCTCAGACCAGATGCTTTTACTGTACTGTGAGGAAACTTTGATATGAACTATCGTAAGCTTCCTTTTGATCAAAAGAGTATTGATTTTGTACTTTCAAAGGAACTAGACCAAACAAGTGTAAAAAACGAAAACTTTGAAATCTCTCCAAAAGTAGATGGAACATGGTCTATGAAAGATGATAAAACTTTGAGTTTTACCTTTGGAGAAAAACTTACTGTAGGCGATGAAATCACCTTTACCCTCAAATCATCTCTTATTTCAAAAAAGTGAGAAGCTCTTGGACAGGATTATAATTATGATATTCATATAGTTTCAGCTCCAAAGATAGTAAAGATTACTCCATCGGGAAATCTAGAGAATCTTTCTCAAAATATAGCAGTGTTTTTCAATATCCCTATGGTGAGTCTTTCAACTCTTTGAGAGAAAGAAGAGATGCCATGTCCACTCAAGATCACTCCAAAACTTGAAGGAACTTGTAAATGGACTACTTCATCGGTTTTAGAATTTGTGCCAAAAACCTCTTTTGCTGGGGCAACAAAATATACTCTTGAGTATGAAAATGTACCAGGACTGCTCTATACAATAAGTGATACTCCTGCAGCAACCATTCAGACTCCTAATCTTCAATATTTTCACTCTTCTCGATTTACTGCTTCTGAAGGAATTGCAGTTCATTTTAACTTTCCTGTTTGAAAAGAACAACTTGAAAAAAACATTGAAGTGTATGGATTCGGTTCTTGAAAAATAGATTCAAATTATATAGGTGAAAATATTCAAAATCTTATCTCGCAATCTACGGCACTTGAAAATATAGAAGAGAAAAATCTCTGACCAATACAGAAAAAAGAATTTGAAGTTATACCAACTGATACAAAAACTGACTTTTTTATACGTCTTAAAAATGCAACGTTTGACCACTCAAATGTGTATAAGATAGTTGTAAAAAAATGACTTACTCCCCTTGAAGGAAATGTTCCATTTGCAGAGAATACTATAGGCTATACTTTAAGTTATCCGTTCTTACAATATACTGAGGTATATAGAGATATACTTTCTCAAACGGGTGCGAAAATAGATACTCAGAATTATGGAACAAATGTTGATACTATCCCTGCAAAAAATGTATTTTTTCATCTTTTGTTTGAAAAGGAACTCTCAACACTTCAAAGTTCACTATTTAGTTTTCAAGATGCATCTTGAACTCTTGTTCCTTTTGATGTAACGTATGTTGAAGAGAGTTCATGATCTGTACTCCCATGAAAGGAGCCAGAAAAAGTTCAAAATAAAAAGAAGATACGTCTTTCACTTAAAAATACTCTCAAAAATGGTGAGAAATATACTTTGAGAATCAACAAACAACTTGATGCTGCACTCAAGGAAGATATTGTCCAAAACTTTATCACTGCTGGAGACTTAGCGGTAGTAGACTACAAATTTGTAGGATATGAAAAAAGTTGTCTGTATTTTAATCATCCTATTGAAAATATATGGACAAAAAGAGATACTATCATAGCTACATCTCCTGCTTCAAAAGTATCTGGAGTAACTGATTATGAATGGATTCCATATGAAATAGAAAAGTATAAAGATGAAGAAATAGTAAAAAATTGATACTGTCCAAGAGCGCAAAATGGAAATTCTCTAGTAGTAGTAAATACTCGTCTCAATCCAAAGAGTGACTACATTATTTCGTCAAGCACTGGAGTTGTAGATATCTATGGAAATACTCTTAAGACCCCACTTGAAAAGAAGGTGACTACTTGAGAAATACAAGACAAAGATAAATACTTATATATTTCTCTTTCAAAAGAGACCAATGTTATTCCGAGTCAAATACCTATCACTCTGAACCTTCAGACTATCAATATGGACAGTGTAGATGTTGATGTATGTCAACTTCAAGAGTCTGGGTATCTCGACTATGTGGTGCATAGATATGACCAAAACTTTCAACCAAAGTGTACAAAAACTACGAAACTATCACTTGGAGTAAAAAATAAATTTTGGACTCTTTCAAATAATAAATTTGATCTTGAAAATGATGTCCTCAAAGAGAAAGCAACAGAAAAAATACTCTTAGTACGTTGATATAAGTCATCTACTGAGAAGAGTTTTGAAACTATATTTATACGTTCAAATCTTTCACTTGTATTTGAAAAGGCAACAAATAAGAGCCTCCTTTTCGCTACTGACTTTTATGGTGAAGCGCCAAATGAAACACTCCAATTTGAGTTTTATAATTATGACTATGCTGCGAGAAACTTTACAAAAGTATCTCCAAAATATAGCTATAATGAAGAGAAAAAAGTATATGAATTCACTACCAGTGATTTCACGTATGCTATTGCAAAGTCTAAAAACTATTTTTGATTTTTAGATTTTAACAATGACTCTTTTAGTAACTACGATTTCAGATATGTAGGATGAGTAAGTGCGTACGAGAAAAATTATTTATATCTATATACAGACAGACCTATCTATAAACCTGGCGATACTGTATCTTATAAAGGACTCCTCAGAGAGTTTGATATCACAGGATATAAAAAATCCTCAATCCAAAAAGGAAAGCTCGATGTATATGATGAAGGAAACTCTAAGATTCTTTCTTTTGATGTTCAAGCAGATGCAAATGGAAACTTTAACGGTTCTTTTGTTATACCAAAAGATATAGCACTTTGAAGAGTCTCATTTATTTTTAATGCTCCTGATGTTTTTGTAAAAAATGACGCATACTTCCATGTTGAAGAATATGTAAAACCACCATTTAAGGTCTGAGTAAGTGATGTGAAGACAGATTTTGTTCTTTGAGAAACTCTTAAAACCACTGTTACACCAACATACTATTTTTGAGGAAAGCTTTCAAGAGCAACATGAATGTATTCTATTCTTACACAAAATTATTACTTTGATGCAAAGGACTTCTCAAACTACCAATTTGGAGATGATACTTCTTACTTTGATTGTGTTTACTGGGGATACTGTCAATACAATGACTTTTTAAGCGGAACGCATAATTTCACCCTCTGAGAGAATGGAGACTATGATCTTACATATGATTTTTCAAAAAAACCAGAAGATGGAGAGAAGATATACTCTTTTAATATAGATATAACCGATACTGATACAGGAAATGTCGTAAGTAAATCTGTATCAAAAGTCCTTCATAAAACTGATGGATATGTAGGACTTGATGCTCCATACTGGACACCTGCAGGAAAGACTATTGAGGCTAAAGTAGTAACTCTTGATTATATGGCTCAGCCGCTCCCAAGCAAAAAAGTACAAGCAGAGCTCTATACTCGTGAATGGAAATCTGTTAAAAAACAAGGAGTAGATGGTATATTTTATGATGATTATTCTCTTGAAGAAAAACTAGAACAGTCTACTTCGACGACTACAGATGCAAACGGAATTTGAAGTATTTCTTTTACTCCAAAAGCTCAAGGAGAATATCTTTTAAAGGTACGTTATACTTGAGCAAATGGTCAGAGCTTTGATTCATCTATGGTATTATATGTTTCTTCAGATGAATACATTAACTGGTATAGCGGAAACAATGATATTACAGAACTTACTGCTCTCAAAACTCTTGTAAAGCTCAAAGATACTGCAAGCTATATTTTGAAATCTCCTGTAAACCATGGAAAGGTTCTTGTAACGATTGAAAAAGATGATGGTATACTTGATTATTTTATCCACAATGTGACATCATATGGGGATAAGATAGATATCCCAGTAAAAGATACATACTATCCAAACTTTTATGTACGTGCATTTCTCATAGGATATGACCCACTCAATCCTCTTCCAGTATACAAAAGAGCACTCAGTGTTACTAAGGTAGCAACAGACTATAAAAACCTTACTGTTGAAATAAAAACAGATAAAGAAACCTATACTCCGTGAGAGAAGATGAAAGTACAAGTAACTGTCAAAAACTCAAAATGAAATCCTGTCTGAGTAAATGGAAGTTTGTCAGTCGTGGATGAGAGTGTTTTAGCACTTAAAGGAAACCCAAAGAAAAATCCGTACGCATTTTTCTATGATATGAAAAGATATCTTGGTACTTTTACTGTCGCAAATCTCAAAAACCTCATAGAGAAGCTTGAAGTAAAAGATACTGGAAATGGAGAGAAATGATGAGCTGGTGAAACAGCAAAATGATGAGATAGTGTGAAAAAAAGAGGAAACTTTAAAGATACTGCGTTTTGGAAAGCAGACTTTCAAACTGACGCAAATGGACAAGCGACTATAGAAACAGATGCACTTCCTGATAATCTCACAACGTGGGTAATTGAAGCACTTCTCAATAGCACAGAAGACAATAAAGTATGAGTAGCATATGCTTCAGTGACCACTTCGCAACAGCTTTTGATTGTCGATAATCTTCCTGCATTTTTTGTATGAGGGGACTCACTCAAGCTCGTACCACAAGTATTTAACAAGACAAAAAAAGATGAACAAGTAGAGTTAACTCTTGTAGCTAGTTGAGTCAAAGTGACATGAAAAAATACTCAAACAGTTACGGTGAAAGCAGGTGAATCACTTGTGGTTCCTTTCACTGTTGAAGTATCGCAAAATATGTCATCTACCACTCCTGTGATAGCAAAAGTAGACTTTACTGCAAAGACAACATCATGACTTTCTGATGGTCTTGAGAAGAAACTCCCAGTATTTTCTCCTATGACTTCTGAAACGACTGCGACTACTGGAAAAACAAAAGATGTTTCGTATGATGAACATATCAACCTCTGAAAAGGACTTTCTCCTCTCGTGACACTTCGTTTTTCTCCTACACTTTTGAGTCATGTGAGTGATGGTATAGACTATCTCAACAACTATCCATACGGATGTTCAGAACAAAAGACATCGAGCATCTTGCCAAATGTTCTTGTAAAAAACTTGTACAACGCACTAGGAGCAAGTTTTGATCTCAAGACAAAGATGATAGACTATTACTCTGTAGAGAAAAATGCGATGGTACAAAAATCTCTCGAAAGTGTCATATCTGAGTATCTTGTAGACATACGTAAATTTCAGAATACTGATGGAGGGTTTGTCTATTTCTATGATATGGACACAACTTATAGACCAAACTATTCTGACTTTGCTCTTACTTCCTATATTCTTTCCTCTGGAGCAGCGGTAAATGATATTGGTCTTGTAGTTGAAAAGGCTCCATATACTCAGGCAATAAAATACCTAAAAAACAGGTATTATAAAAACCAAAGAGAAGGATGTATTGTTTCTACTTGGGATGATTGTACGTACTCTCCTTTTGAGAGACTTCAATCATTGAGTGCGATTCTCTCATTTTCTCCTAATGACTATGAAGTATATAAGATGTGGAAACTCCTCACTCTCAAGAATGAAGATGCGAGTATAAAGCTTCAAAATGCACTTGTTATGTCAAAACTTGCGAAGCTCAAAGATCTAGCAGATACTGAGAAAAAAGACCTCATCACTGGAGCACAAAAAAAGCTTGATGAAGTCATATCTGAGGAGCTCGTATTTACTCCAAGAGGTTCTTTCATTGGACGTACTCTTACGTCTACTAGACTTCTCAATACTGCTCTTTTCCTCGAAACAGTATCTACTCTGTGAATCGATACTGTAAAGGATAGTGAGACCATTATTGACAATATAAATAGATGGATGATCGCACAAAAGAAAGATGGAAGTTTTGGATCTACACAAGATACTCTCTGCGTAATACGTGCTTTCACTGCCTATATTGGTGCTTCAAAGGAACTTGAAAAGGTAAGTTTCCTTGCAAAGTTTAAGCTCAATGGAAACGAAGTAGGTTCTCAAAAAATTGATGATACCAATAAACTTGAAGTATTTACTCAAGTATTTTCAGGAGCACAACTTCAGTCAAAAAACGTGCTCAACATAACAAAAGATGGAAACGGAACTCTCTACTATGATATGCAATTACAGTATAGTGTACCTGTAGACTCTGTAGAAGCCCGTGATGAATGATTTTCAGTTGTTCAAGATTATTATGACTATGACACATATAGGAAAATAGAAACTCAGAAAAAACAAGAGTGGGAAAAATATGTAAATAGTGAGATTGCATACGAGAGTTTGAAATTTCCAAAAAGCGTATTTGAATATATTACTCCGATAAAGGATGGAAAGGTATCACAACTTGTAGTGGTGAGAAATAGACTTATCACGAGTGAAACAAGAGACAAAGTAGCATTTGAATCTTTTGTTCCTGCTGGAAGCCAACTGATAAATCCAAATCTCGATACATCAAGTAAGGCAGCAAACGCATTTACCAACGATATATTTGAGAAACAAGAGTATAGACTCGATAGATACTTCGGATTTACTACAGAGCTGCAACCTGGAATCTATGATGTTTCATTTTTAGTACGTATGACACACACTGGAACCTTTGTCGTAAAACCTACAAAAGCGTATGAATTTTACAACACAGAAGTATTTGGAAGAAGTGCTGGGAAAACATTTGAAGTGAAATAAAAAGAAGTGGGAAACCACTTCTTTTTATTTGAGTTGAACTATTACTTTTTCTGCTTCTTCTCTCGCTTGTTTATCTATCTCTATGATCTGTTCTAGCCCTGGAGAAGATACCATTTTGTGAGTATCAAGAACCCTTTGTATCACTTGAGCTATTTGTATATAGGAAATCTGTTTATCGAGAAATGCAGCAACTGCTACTTCATTTGCTGCGTTCATAACTATGGGGTAACTATGTCAGAGTTTTCCACACTCAAGAGCGATGTAAAAGCACGGATACTTTTTTGGAGATATATGTGTGTCAAAATTGAGTTGTGAGAGTTTTGCAATATCGAGAAATGTGCCGCCATGGATCGTTTTTCTTTCTGGATATGTAAGTGCATACTGTATAGGCAGACGCATATCTGGAGTTCAGAGTTGTGCTATGATACTTCCATCTACAAACTCTACCATAGAGTGTATGATACTCTGTCTATGTATCACCGGTTCTATATTTTCATACGGCATATCAAATAAATGATGAGCTTCAATTACTTCAAGACCTTTGTTCATCATCGTTGCAGAGTCAACGGTTATCTTTTGTCCCATCGACCAGTTTGGATGCGCGAGGACATTTTCTATAGATATATTTTGTATATCTTCATCTTTGTAGTCTCTGAGTGCTCCTCATGAAGCCGTGATAATAAGTTTACGTACTTCTTTTTGGTTTTCTCCGTTTAGGCACTGAAAAATAGCACTATGTTCTGAGTCAACGGGAATAATAGGAACTCCTTTATCTCGTGCAAGTTGCATAATAATATGCCCTCAAGCAATGAGTGTCTCTTTGTTGGCAAGACCTATATGAATACCTTTCTCAATAGCTTTGTATGTAGGTATAAGTCCAACACTTCCGACTACTGAAGTGATGAGCATGTCGAGGTTTGCTGTAGCAACTTTTTCTAGTCCAGCAGAACCAGAAAAAAATGCTACTTTTGGAAAAAGAGACTTGAGTGACTCTGCGTCTTGAGTATCTTGAAGGGAAACGATTTCTACTTCTGGGAAAAGCTCTAAAAGTTTTTTTGCATAGTCTTTGTTTTTTCCAACTGAAAAAGATACAAGGTGAAAATCATTTCTATATGCAGAAAGTACGTCTATGGTTTGAGTTCCTACTGAACCAGAAGCTCAGAGGATTCCTATTTTTTT
>CAYTMN010000049.1:0-9086 GCA_964438925.1 uncultured Candidatus Peribacteria bacterium | reverse complement strand
ATTGCAGTCATTTTTTGAACTTTAAAAAATATTTTCTTTACTATAAAATAAAAAACAAATAAATCAAATTTTTAGATTGTATTTTTACATTGAGATAAAAAATGACTTTTTCAGAAAGATTTTCCTTGTTTTTTCACATAAAATCCCTATAAATAGTGAAGCGGTAGAAATCGTTTTATTTTATGTACTAAAAAGTATGGAATATTCACACGAGTCTCGTGATAGACAAGAAAAAATCAGAAAACTCAAAGATGCAGGAGTTATAGTATATGCTAACAACTATCGTGGAAAACAGGATATAGATGCTGTAAAGAAGTTCGCTGAAGATGCTACAAATATACAAGATGTTGAAGCACTTATGAATACTGGAGCAAATGCAGTATACCAAACTGCTGGGAGAATTATGACATTTAAATCTCATGGGAAACTTGCATTTGCAAAGATTCGTGACCATTCTGGCGATATTCAAATTTGCTTTGTAAAAGACAAACTTTCGCTGAACACAGGGAAGGAAGTGGTTGAAAAAATCTCGATAGAGGGTGAGGAGAAAGATGCTTTCAAAATCGCTGAAAAGTTTCTCTATATGGGAGACTATATAGGCGTAAAAGGAGACTTGTTTTTTACCAAACACGGAGAACTCACACTTTTTGTAAAAGAGTTTCAAATACTTTCAAAGGCTATTCGTCCACTTCCTGAAAAGTGGCATGGAGTAACAGATGAGGAGACTATTTATAGACAAAGATATCTTGACCTCATTATGAACGATGAGAGTTACCAAAGATTTCTCACTCGCTCAAAGTTTGTAAAAGCGATTCGTGAGTTTTATGACAATCATCGTTTTATCGAGATTGAAACCCCAATACTTTGAAGTAGTGCCTCGGGTGCTGCTGCAAAACCATATATAACGCATCACAATGACTTTGATGAAGAGTTCTTTCTTCGTATTTCTCCTGAAACGGCTCTCAAAAAAGCTACTGTTGGGAGATTTGAGCGTGTAGTGGAGTTTGTAAAAAACTTTCGTAATGAAGGAAGTGACCCAAGTCATATGCAGGAATTTAGTGCTATAGAGCACTACGCTGCATGGTGGAACTTTGAAGACAATATGAAATTTACCGAAGATATGTTTGATCATATTTTCAATACGCTATGAATCTCAAAAACTATTTCCATAAAAGATAAAGAAGGAAATCCAAGAGATGTAAACTTTACGACTCCTTGGGAGAGAATCGACTATGTTGAGGGAGTAAAAAAAGAGTCTGGAATTGATATTTCACAGTATGCTGCTGGAGATGAGCAAAAACTCAGAGATGCTATAAAAGCTACAGGAAATGCATTTGAAGGAATGGAAAAAATGGGTCTTACTACCATGATAGACTACCTGTATAAAAAAGTACTTCGTCCAAAGATAGTATGACCAGCATTTGTCTATAACTACCCAAAAACGATGCAACCACTTGCAAGACAAAATGATGCCAATCCTGGAATCGTTGAACAGTACCAAGTAGTGGTAAATGGATGGGAAATAGTAAAAGCGTATAGTGAGCTCGTTGACCCTGAAATACAGATGCAAAACTTTGCAGACCAAGGAGCAGCACTTGCTCGAGGTGATGAAGAAGCTACGAGTGGAGACGATGACTTTGTCCTTGCGATGGAGTATGGTATGCCTCCACAAAGTGGATGGGGGATGTGAGTTGATAGAGTTATCTCTCTTCTAACAGGACAAGAAAACCTCAGAGATGTCGTGCTTTTCCCACTTATGAAGAGTGAAAAGTCGCAAAATGAAGCAAAAAAATCACAAACGACAAAACTTGCAGTTGTACTCCTCAATCAATCATCAAATCTGGAATATTGGCAAAAACTTAATACAGTTGCGCATCTCAATGCGTCGTTTGCTGCACGTCAATGAAAGAAACTCTTTATGCAGGAGAGTGTAGTGACTCAAGATGGAGAGAATATAAAACTCAACATTCAACACGCAATCATGATGAAAGATGCTGCTACTAACGCAGAACTTATAGATGTTGTTAAAAAAGCACGTGAAGTATGATTGGACGCCGTAGAGTTCACTCGTGAAATGATAGGAACTACTGATGATAAAAAAGTGCGTGATGCTACTGTTTTAAAAGACTTACATGATGTTGAGTTTCTTGGAGTACTTATTTTTGGTGAAAGAAAAGAAGTAGATGCACTTACAAAACATTTTCCTTTGAGTAAATAATCTCATGGATATCAAACAAGCATATGAACATATCATCAACTGACCAAGTGGTATAAGTGTTTTTGACTGCGACTCTACCGTTATCTGCGGAAAAAACTGACCAATGTGAGAAACTCTCACCACTGGAGAGGGACTCTCAGACGTTGCTTTAGCTCTTTGAAGACGTATATGAAATATGTCTATCATGGAGGAAGTAGATGCTATCGCTCAAAAAGCGATGTCTACTCCTTGAGCTGTGTTTCAGGACTCTTTACATGCTCGTTTTGAGATACTCAGACAATACTGACTCCAGAGACAAGATGTTCAAGCTTGAGCTTGAGAAGCGCTTTTTTCTGAGTGATTTGCTGAGTTTATACAACTTAAAAATTGGCTGAAAAAAGAGAGAAATTTACAATACCAGCTATACTTTTTTCTTTCAGGAGGATTTGAAGAAATGCTTATAGAGTGTCTTTCTCAGGTAGTGAAAAAAACAGAACTTGAGAATATCCTTTTTTCAAATGTATTTGCATATGAGTGAGAAAATGTCGTCTGATTTGATGCAGCACTATCAAAAATGTATCTAGAAGGAGCAAAAAAAGCGATGGTAGAGAAACTACGTTCGAAGTGAGACATCCCTTTTTGAGTCCCTGTCTATGGAGTGGGAGATGGGTCAAATGATGTGACTATGAGTGACTCTTGATACTTTGTCGCATACACAGGAGTAAAACGAAGAGAAAAAGTAGTAGAGATAGCTTCTGGAGTAGAAGCGATGAACTTTTTTGAAATCGTGGTGTTCCATACAAGTCCCGAGGAAAGAAAATTTATCTATGATTCATGAAATCTGGAAATGATAGGAATTTTGGAAAAGTGAAAGACAAGTCTCAAGATGAGAGTTGAAGGTCTCAATATTGGGTAAATTTTTTGTGTATTTTCCAAAAAAACTTCTCAAAAAGTCGTTTTTGACTACAATCTGGACACTTAGAAAGTAACGTGTCTACTATGCAAGAAAAAGTAAAAATCCTCCTTTTAGAATGAGTGAGTCAGGTTGCTGTGGATGCCTTGAAAAAAAATGGATTTGAGCATATAGAGCTTCTCCCAAACTCTCTTGAGTGAGAGGAACTTCTTCAAAAAGTAGCAGATGTAGGCTATATTGGTATACGTTCACGAACCAATATCTCAAAGGAAGTATTTCTCTGTGCAAAAAACCTTAAAGCTGTAGGATGTTTTTGTATTGGGACCAATCAGGTAGATACGGATTATGCTATGGAGCTGTGAATTCCTGTATTTAATGCTCCTTTTTCAAATACTCGTTCAGTTGCTGAACTTATAATCGGGGAAACTATCATGCTTTTGAGAGGTACTTTTCAACGATCAAATGCAGCGCACGCAGGAGAATGGCTAAAGAATGCAAAAGACAGTTATGAAGTTCGTGGAAAAACTATCGGAATCGTGGGATATGGACATATAGGAACACAGGTATCGGTGCTTGCTGAAAGTATGGGAATGCGAGTTGTGTACTTTGATGTTGTAGATAAACTTCCCCTTGGAAATGCAGTAAAAAAAGAAACTCTTGAAGAACTTTTACAAGAAGCAGATATCGTTACTCTTCATGTTCCTGAACTCCCAAGTACGAAAAATATGATGAATGAAAAAATGTTTTCTATGATGAAGCAAGGAAGTTACTTTATAAATGCAAGCCGTGGAAGTGTCGTGGTGATTGAGGAGCTTGTAGCTTGTCTCCAATCTGGGAAGATAAAGTGAGCGAGTATTGATGTATTTCCAAAAGAGCCTAAAGGAAAAGAAGAAAAATTTATTTCTCCTCTTCAAGGTATGAAAAATGTGATTCTCACCCCTCATGTTGGTGGAAGTACCCAAGAAGCTCAAACAAATATTGGACTTGAAGTAGCGATGAAGTTGGTAAACTATCATAAATTTGGAAATACTGATGGAGCTGTAAATTATCCACAGATTTCTCTTCCTGCTATCAAAGAAGGATGTCGCAGAGTTCAGTTTATTCACCAAAATATCCCTTGAATGATGGCGGCCATCAACAAAGAATTTGGTGATAGAGGAATACAGATATTTGCACAGTTTTTGGATACAAAAGGATCTCTTGGGTATGCAGTGCTAGATGTACAGCAGATAACCGATGAAATGGTAGCAGAGATGCAGTCTATTAAGGGGACGATAAAGCTAAACTTTTTAAACTAATCAAGACCCATTACATAACTTTGATTTTTATGATAACGTTTAATCCTGGACCATCACAAATCTCCCCACAAGTGAAAGACTTTATGCGAGAATTCATTGATCAAGATATTGGTTCTATTTCTCATAGAAGTAAGCAGTTTACTGAAATATCGCTTTCTCTTCGCAATGGGTTGAAAAAATACCTCCAAATACCTGAAAACTATAAAATCTGTTATGTAGCTTCTGCAAGCGAAGCAATGGAAGTTATCTTGCGTAGTTGTGTCGTTTCACACTCACATCATCTTGTGAATGGAGCGTTTTCAAAGAAGTTTTACTCTGTGGCAAAACAAATAGGTAAAATGCCAACAAAAGAAGAACTTGCTCTTGGTCAGGGAAAGTTTGAATGTCTTGTTCCTCAAGGGGCAGAACTTTTGTGTTTGACTGAAAATGAAACAAGTACGGGAGTTCAAATTCCTTTAAGTATGATTGCTGAGATTCGCCAAAAAAATCCCAATACTCTTTTTGCTGTTGACATAACGTCTTCAGCTGGAGGAGTCAAACATGATATCTCTCAAGCGGATATATGGTTTTTTTCTGTACAGAAGTGTTTTGGACTTCCTGCGTGACTTGGGATAATTATCTTTAACGAAAAAGTACTCCAAAAAACAGAGGAAGTTTTTGCAAAGACGCATGATGTGGGAGCGATTCACTCACTTGCAAGTATGCTCAAAAAGTACGACGATGGGCAGACCGATGAAACGCCAAATGTGTTTGATATTTTCTTGCTTTCAAAGCAACTTGAATCCTTAAATACAAAATGAATAGAACAGATAGAGATGGAAACTCTCGAGAAGTTTCGCTATATAGAGGGGAAACTACAAAAACTTGGATACACTCGTTTTGTCAAAGATGACACTTTTGCTTCAAAAACAGTGTATGTGTTTGATTGTCCTAAAGACAGACAAGATACTCTTAAAGCAACGCTCAAAAAGGAAAATATAACTATCGGTTCAGGGTATGGAGATATAAAAGATACCACTCTACGAATCGCAAACTTTCCAAGCATCACTCACGAGCATCTTGCACAACTTTTCTCCTTTTTCTCATCGTAAATATAAATTTTTCTTTCCTTATTTTTTTGATATAGTTTTATCTATATTTGTTTTGTTTGATTACTTTTTCCCCTGGACCATCTCAATTAAGCAATGAGATGAAATGATTTTTACGAGAAGCTATAGAGTTAGATATTGCTTCTGTATCTCACAGAAGTAGCTATTTTAGTGAGTTCTCAAAATCTGCACGTGACGGACTTCGAACCTTTTTTCAAGTGCCGGATGAGTACAAGATATTTTACACATACTCAGCAACGGAAAGTATGGAGATTATTATGCGAAGTACTGTGTTGTCTCGCTCTCATCATTTTATCAACGGAGCATTTTCAAAGAGATTTTACGATACAGCGCTTGATCTGTGAAAAAAACCAACCGTTGAAGAGCTTGAGATCGGAGAATGAAAATACTCAGACGAAGTTCCTGAGGATACTGAACTTATATGTATCACTTGTACAGAGACAAGTACCTGAGTTATGGTGGAGGATGGGTATATTTCCCATATGAGAAAAAAGTATAGTGAAAAACTCATAGCAGTAGATATAACCTCTTCAGGATGAGGAATAGTTCATCATATACCAGATGCGGATATGTGGTTTTTTTCTCTTCAAAAGTGTTTTGGTCTCCCTGCAGGTATGGCAATACTCATAATGAATGAAAAAGCAATAGAGAAAAGTCAGCAGGTATATGCGCAAACCAAAGATATAGGGAGCGTACATAGTTTGCATCATCTTTTACTCCGTCGGAAAGACTACCAAACGAGTGAAACCCCCAATGTATTAGACATATATCTACTTTCAAAACAGATGGAAGTATTTAACAAGATAGGAATGCAGGGGATGTATGAGCAGACACTCAAAAAAAGAACATTTATAGACAAAAGTATCAGTGAAAATACATGACTTTATGAGTTTGTGAAAGACCCGATTTTGAGAGCAAAAACGGTTGCTGTCATCGGTATGAATCCCGCAAAGATAGACAAGGCAATGTTGACACTAAAAAATGAAGGAATTATACTTGGGGCAGGATATGGACCACTTGCATTTTCCACTATTAGAGTTGCAAATTTCCCTTCACATACGGACGAAAACTTAGAGGCCCTTTTTTATCATTTGAAGAAAGTCTAGATGTTTGGTATGTTTCTCATATACTAGAAATATGGCATTTTTTTAAGCATTGTATTGTATGAAAGATGTATATAAAAAAGTTGATGGAGTCTATATAGGATCTTTGTGCAATGCAGATTGTGAGTTTTGTTTGGATAAAGAGACAAACTATGCTCCAAAACTAGTCGCAGTAGCAGATATTAAAAAAAGGATAGACCATTTATCAAGTGAAGGAGTGGTTGATTGTATCATCTATGAATGATGAGATTTTTCTCTTCATCCTCATATTTTTGAAATACTCGCATATGGAAATACAAAGTGAATGCAGCAGACCATTCAGACGAACTGAATAAAATTTTCGGACATAGATTTCGTAAAAAAAATAAAAGAACTTGATATAGGAGTTATCAATTTTTCTCTTCATGCCGCAAGCGCAGAACTCTACGATGATATTATGAAAACCAAAAAATGATTTCCTAAAGTTTTGAAGTGATTGAAAAATTGTAAAGATTCAGGGATTCATACAAATATCAACTTTGTCATCATGAAGCAAAATATGGAAGAAATACATAAGATGCTTCTTTTATGTTTGAAACTTTGAGTTACACAATTGTCGTTTTATCTCTACATTCCTAGAAAATCATTTTCTCTTGAGCAAAATATGAAGTTTATGGTGCATCCGGTAGAAGCAGGAGACAAAATAAAACACCTCATTCAAAAACTTCAGTTGCTTGAGAAAAAACTCGGCAAAAAGATACTTGATATTAAGTTTCTCAATATTCCTCTTTGCCTTGTAGATGAGAAGAGAAAGATAAATATAGATGCGTTTAGAAGACTGAGAAATAAAAAGACATTTTCTCCTTGAAAGTACTACTATAAAAAAGAATGTGAAGCATGTTTGGAACGAGCAAAGTGTCCTTGAATCACTAAGTATTATGTTGATGTGTTTGATGATGATTTTCTTGTTCCCTATACCCTATAAGCCGATAATAATATGTCAAAAAAGATAGGAATTGATCTTGATGAAGTACTCGCAGAACTTTTACACTGATGTATAGAAATGCATGAAGGAAAACTTGGGCAGTGTGATATAGCTTGGCACGATATCCGCAACTATAACCTCGATGAACAGTATCCTGTTGAGAGAGATGTGGTTGTTGATTTTTTCTATAAACCATTTTCCGATACTTATCTAGAAGAGCTTATACAGCCAGTTGATGGTGCGTTTGAGCGACTACGTGAGTTTCAAAAGGCTGGGTATACTATTTATGTCATTACAGCAAGACAAGACAAGATACAAGAGCATACTCTTCGCTTTTTGGACAGACACTATGCCGGACTTATACATGATGTTCATTTTGCAAACCACTTTTCTGAACTTTCTGTACCAAAACATGAAATATGCAAAAATATAGGGATTCAAGTTATGGTTGAGGATAATATAGACTATGCCTTGTGAATCGCAGAGAACGGTATATGTACATACTTGCTTGAAAAACCTTGGAATGCTCATAGAAATGAGAAACATACAAACCTCATACGAGTAAAAAACTGGTCTGAAATCCAACTAGAGTACAAAATTTGACTTTAAATGTTTTATGTTTATAAATGTGTTCCGCACAAATAACATATACATATGGTCTCGACTCCAAAAATGCTCACAATAGCCGCAATATCGACGTTTTTACACCTAGCTGCACCTGTCCAACTCGCTGCCCAAGAAGCAGCAACGAAGGCTTTTTCCATTCGTAGTGCACCACAAAGCACCCTCAAACTTTCTCCTTGAGAGCAAGAAATACTTACACGTCTTTGATTTAAGGATATTTTGAGTGAAAAAACACTCTCTATCTATTTTGAGCTTTTTATAGACCCTGAGCTGCGATTTCTCCTTGAAGATCTGCAAAAAACATACTTTAGTGTTGATGCAAAAAAAGAACTCCCTTTAGAGACACAGGCTTGGATAGAAGAAATACTTTGAAGCTTTTTTAGAAATGTTTCCTTGTTTTTACAAGAAACAGACCCTGTGAAAAAAGTTCAAATGTTAGAAGATATTTTTGGTTCAAAGGATGCTATTCTCTTATTATCAATGGTGGAGAGTCCAAGTGAAGAAAAGATGTTTTTTAGAGAGAAAAAAACAGGTCCAGTTTTCAAAAAACTTGGAGCCGAACAAACAGAAAAACTAGAGGCTATTTTTGATGGAGCATGAGGTGAAGAAGTACAAAAAACATTTCAAAAGGCACTGGCTAAAAAGTGAGAGAAGTATCTTTTAGAGCAGATAGAAAAAGTTTTTGGAGCTCTCACATACTACCCAAAATGAGTTCCACAAGAACTCTATAAAAAAGAGCGTGTTGAAGTTGCGAGTGTTGAAAAGCCAAAAAGAAAAGCTGAAAATAGAGGACATAGAGAGCCTAGAAGAACAAAAAAAGAAACCAATATAGCAAGTAATGGTTCCTTTTCTTTATTTTGACTCTTTGGTCTTACAGG
>CAYTMN010000048.1:0-9186 GCA_964438925.1 uncultured Candidatus Peribacteria bacterium | reverse complement strand
AGAGCCCCATAAGAAAACAAAGAGAATGTGTAGTTCTTCAAAATTTTAGATCTCATACGATTGCAATTTTTAAAGCATCGAGCCTTCCTCTTTCTTTGTGAATAGTATATACATCAAGAAGTGCTTGAGTTGGGTGTTGATTTGGTCCATCTCCAGCATTTATCACTGACTTTTTTATTGCGTTTGCTGTTCTCTCTACACTTCCTGCTTCAGGATGACGAACTACTAAAATATCACTATAAATTGAGGTAATTTTTGCATTATCTTCAAGTGTTTCTCCTTTACTTAAACTGCTAGTACTTCCATCTGAAACGGTAATCACTTCTCCTCATAGGCGCTTCATTGCTGATTCAAAACTCATTCTTGTTCTGGTAGAAGGCTCATAGAATAGCGATGCCATGATTTTTCCGTCAAGGAGTTTTCATGGACGTTCCCAAGAAATGATTTTCTCCATGTCTCGAGCCGTTTCAAATATGAGCTCAAGATCATCTCTTGAGAATTGTTTTGTATGTAAAATATCTTTAAAGGGAAGTTTTTTCATAGTATTATTTTTTAGTAAAATAATGATAGCTATTTACATCCATATTTTCTACTCCTCCCAGATGTTTGAGAGACTCGACAAACATTTTTGCTATTTTTATATTTGAGATGAGAGAAATACCTTTATCTACTGCTTTTCTTCTCATCAAATACCCATCACATTCTTCTTGTCTGATATCTTCTACATCAGGAGTATTGATGACAAAATCAAACTTTTTTTCATCTAGCATTGTGATAACATTATCTTTTTTATCTTCTGAAAGTTTCTTCACTCGATGTACTTTCACTCCGTTCTTCTCAAAAAACTTTTGTGTTCCTGTTGTTGCATAGACTTTGTATCCGAGTATTTTGAGTATTTTTACGCTTTCTATAAATTCAACTTTGTCATCAGGATTTCAAAGACTGAGAAGTATATGTTTTTTTGGTATTTTTATTCCAACAGATATCATAGAAGCCATAAATGCATCATAGATATTTTCCCCAATACATCAAACTTCCCCTGTAGATGCCATTTCTATTCAGAGTCTTGGGTCAGCACCTTTGAGCCTATGAAAGCTAAACTGTGGAGCTTTTACTCAAACATAGTCGAGATCAAGGGTGTTATAGTCTCATTTCACATCTATTCAAAGCATTGCTTTTGTTGCAAACTCTATGAAATTGTATTTAGTTACTTTTGATACAAACGGGAAACTTCTTGAAGCACGGAGATTACATTCTATTACTTTTATTTCATTGTCTTTTGCCAAATATTGAATGTTAAATGGTCCTGTGATATTGAGCTCTTTAATTATTTTCTTTGTGATTTTTTTCATCCTTCTAATGGTCTCAATATAGAGTTTTTGTGGAGGAAGAACTACAGTTGCATCTCATGAGTGAACTCCTGCATTTTCTATATGCTCACTGATAGCATAGATAATGAGATCTCCATTTTGTCCAACACCATCTACTTCTATTTCTTTTGCTCCCATCTCAAACTTTGAGATGACACTTGGATGTTCTTTTGAGATATGTGCCATATTGGTGAGAAAACTTGTGAGTTGCTTTTCGTCACTACATACACGCATATTTGCTCCTGATAGTACATACGAAGGACGAATGATGACTGGATATCAGTGTTTAATGGCAAATTTTTTCGCTTCTCCAAGACTTGAAAGCATTGCCCAGTCTGGCTGACTGACGCCTATCTTGTCGAGGAGTTTTGAAAACTTATTTCTATCCTCTGCTCTGTCTATGTCGTCAGTACTTGTTCAAAGGACATTTACTCCTGCCTTTTTGAGTTTCATAGCAAGATTATTTGCTATTTGACCACCTACTGAAACGATGACTCAGAGAGGTTTTTCTTTTTCATAGATATCCAGTACTCTTTCTAGAGTGATTTCGTCAAAATAGAGTCTATCAGAACTATCAAAGTCTGTTGATACGGTTTCTGGATTGAAGTTGATGATAATTGTTTCATATCATAGTTTTTTGAGAGTAGAGAGCGCGCTTACCGAGCACCAGTCAAACTCAACAGAAGACCCGATACGGTAACTTCCAGACCCAAGAACGATGACTTTTTTCTTGTTTTTTGAGTACTCTACATCACTTTTTGTTCCATGATACGTGGTATAGAGGTAATTGGTAAAACTTGGGAATTCTCCAGCGAGAGTGTCTATTTTTTTTGTTACAGGGAGAATATTTTCCAGGTGTCTAAACTCGCGAATCTCTTTCTCTTTTTTCTCTGTGATTATAGCTATTTGTTTATCTGAGAAACCTTGAAGTTTTGCTTGTTTTACAAGAGTTGAGTGATGTTCTTTGAATTTTTTCCCACAGAGATGTTCACGTAAGTCTTTGTTTGTGTCTACAACGTTTTTGATTTTTGTAAGAAAAAATTCATCGATAAGTGTTTTTTTGTGAATCTCTTGAACACTTTTTCCTTTAATAAAGGCTCGTGCTATAGCAAACATTCTTTTTGGAGTAGGGAAATCAAGTTCGTCTTCCTTGAAGTCAAAGTCTGAGGTATTTCCTACAAGTCCATTGGCTCAAATATCAAGATTTCTCAAAGCTTTTTGCAGTACTTCTTCTATGTTTCTTCCTATTGCCATGACTTCACCAACCGATTTCATCTCTGAGCCGATTTTCTGGTCAACTTTTTCAAACTTTTCTAGATCCCAGCGTGGTATCTTACATACTACATAATCGAGCGAAGGTTCAAAAAAGGCTGTTGTTACTTGTGTGAGTCTGTTTTTTATCTCGTCGAGATTGTACCCAAGTCCTATCTTGGCTGCAACATAAGCGAGTGGATATCCTGTTACTTTTGATGCAAGTGCTGATGAGCGTGAGAGTCTTGCATTTACTTCTATAACACGGTATTTACTTGAGTTTGGGTCCAGTGCAAATTGTATGTTACACTCCCCGATAATTCCTAGATGACGAATCGTTTTTATCGCCACATCTCTGAGCATATGATAGTCCTTGTTTGAAAGAGTTTGGCTTGGAGCTATGACGATACTTTCTCCAGTATGTATTCCCATAGGGTCTATATTTTCCATATTACAGACGGTGACACAGTTATCTGAACCATCTCTCACCACTTCGTACTCTAGTTCTTTCCATCACTTCAGACTTTCGTCGATGATAACTTGATTTGAGTAGGCAAAGGACTTTTTGAGAAGCTCTTTGAGCTCACCGTCATTTTCAGCAAATCCGCTTCAAAGTCCTCAGAGCGCATATGCGGCTCTCACTAGTACCGGATATCCAATATCGTGAGCGACTTTGAGTGCTTCTTTTTCAGAACTTGCTGTTTTACTTTTTGCATAGGTAACCTCTATTTTATCTAGTTCTTCGTTAAAAAGTTTTCTATCCTCAGTAAGTTCTATCACTCTTGTTGGAGTTCCTAGAACCTTGATGTTGTATTTTTTCAGTATTCCCGCATGTTGAAGTGCAAGTCCGCAGTTGAGAGCAGTTTGTCCTCAAAATGAGAGCATAATCCCATCTGGTTTTTCTTTTTTGATCACTTTTTCTACAAACTCTGGAGTTACTGGATAGAAATATATTTTCCCTGCAAATCACGGGTCTGTCTGAACGGTTGCAATATTTGGATTGATGAGCACAGTATCAATATTTTCTTCTTTTAGTGCTTTTATTGCCTGGCTTCCAGAGTAGTCAAATTCTCAGGCTTCACCAATTTTGAGAGCTCAAGAACCGAGGATAAGGATTTTTTTAAAAGATATTTTTTTCATAGCAGTTTATAGAGAGGAAATAAAGTCTTCAAAGAGGTAGGTACTATCATTTGGTCCTGGAGAGCTTTCTGGGTGAAACTGAACACTCCAAATTTTTTTGTCTTTAAAATAGATTCCCTCATTTGTACCATCGTTGATATTTCTCATCCAAGGGATGATATTTTTTGGAAGTGTTTTTTCATCAATTGCAAATGAATGATTTTGTGATGTGAGGATACATTTTCCCGTTTTTAGGTCTTTTACTGGTTGATTTTGCCCTCTGTGTCCGTATTGGAGCTTATATGTTTTTGCCCCCATTGCGAGTGCGAGGAGTTGATTTCAAAGGCATATTCCAAAGATTTTTTTCTTTGCATCTATTGCTTTTTTTATCTCTGTGATAGTTTTTGTATATACTGCTGGGTCTCATGGTCCGTTTGAAATAAACAGTCCATCAAACTTTATAGTTCCATCCATAAATGGATAGTCTCAAGGGACGCGGATAATCGTTACATCGTGTTTGAGAAAATTTCTGAGCATATTGTTTTTTACTCCCATATCTACCAGACATATTTTCTTTTTTCCTTTCCCATACGTTTGCACTTCTTTTGTTCCAACCTCGTAAGAGAGAAGTCGTGTATTTGGGTCTTCAAAATTGAGTGTATCTTTTGTTCCTTCCATAATTATCTTTCCTAATATACATCATTTTTCACGTATGATTTGTGTTAGGAGGCGAGTGTCTATACCTGTGATGGCAGGTATTTTTTGTGATTTTAAAAATTCTCCAAGGGAAGTAGTTGCTTCACAGTGGTGATAGTTTTCTGAGTATTCACTCACGATGAGTGCACTTATATGTACTGAGTCAGATTCAAAGTGTTTTCGTATTCCATTTGTATCTTTTTCTTTAAAATCAGGAACTCCGTAGTTTCCTTGTAGGGGATATGTACACACAAGAATTTGTCATTTATAAGAAGGGTCTGTAAGAGTTTCTGGGTATCCTACCATACCTGTATTAAACACTGTTTCCCCATTGATATTTGCTTCATATCCGAAGCTTTCTCCTTCAAATACTTCTCCTGTTTGGAGTATAAGTTTGGCTTTCATAGGTGGTTTTTGTTAGTTTTTAATATCCTTTGAGGATTTCTCTTTTTCTATAGCGAGCTTTTGCTATAATATAATTTGTAGAACCTCCTTTTTGTGCTTCTTTTCTAAACATTTCCTTTAGAGTTATATTTCATAGAATTATTTCCATATTTTTTGTTATAGAAGCGTTGTAATTCATATATCTAGGTTTAGAAGTTAAAAAAAATAGCCCTACAGGCTATAAAACTTTATAAGAGAGCAGAGAACATCTGCTATTTTTACTGGTCAAAAGGTTATGTAAAGTTGTATGTTCATTTTTTTTACTTATGCAGCTTCTTCCATTGCACTCACTTCAACCTTATTTGCTACTTTATGAGCTATTCTTTGTCTTAAAAGCTCAGCCTCATATCATAGAAGAACTATAACTTTTCCTTTCAATCAAGGCACATTGTCTGTAACTTTTAGCCAAGGTAGTGCCAGAAGATTTGAAACTTCTTCACTTGATACTCATTGTATCTCTTCGTATTTTGTTTCGTAGGCATCACTTGAACCAAGTCAAGAGAGTTGCTCTTCATAAACCTTTATTGCTTCTGTAGCCATGGTGTGTTTGGTTAAAAAAGTAAAACTGTATTTGGTTCTTTCTTTTCAAAGTTTTCGTTTTTGCTGAAAGAAGGCAAAAAAAAACTAGTCGGTGACGACTAGCTTTTTGAAAACTCAACTACTTTAGCGAATACTTCTTTGTGTGTAATAGCGAGATTTGAAAGAGTCTTTCTATCAAGCTTTATATTTTTCTTTGTAAGGTTGTTGATGAATACAGAATAGCTGATTCCAAATTCTCTTACTGCAGCATTAATTCTGACATTCCAGAGTCTTCTAAAATCTCTTTTCTTTCTTTTTCTACCAACGTATGCATTTACTCAAGCTTTCATCCAAGCATTTTTTGCTCTTTTGTAAACTCTAGAGTTTAGCATTCTGTAACCTTTTGTGGCTTTGAGCATATTTTTATGCCTCTTTTTTGTCATCAAGCCTCTTTTTACTCTTACCATAATTGTAACTATTAAATTCTAAAGGGTATTATATGTACTATAAACTAAAAGGCAATTGTCTTCTAATTTTTTTAACTTCAGTTTTGTCTATCTCAAGACCGTATTTATTTCTTCCTTTTGCCTTCTTAGTCTTGTTTGAGAGAAGGTGCCTTTTACTTGCTTTTGCTGAGAGGAACTTTTTTGCTCAAGTTACTTTTACTCTCTTTTTTACTCAGCTTCTTGTTTTTATCATAAACGAAGTATTAAAATTTATTTTATAGGTTTAAAGGTAATAACGAGATTGTTTCCAAGATGTACCAAGTCTTTCTCTATTTTGTAGAACTCTTGTATCATCTCAGCAAAATGTCTCATCTTTGATTTTGCTATATCTACATACTGATTTTCTCTTCCTCTCATTTGCAACATTACTTTTAGAGGGTTTCCATCTTCAGCAAATCATTTTGCTTGATTTCTTCTTACCTCCATGTCATGCTCACTAATCTTAAATGTTATCTTTAACGTTTTTGGATCAGGAGTTTTTGCTCTTTGTTTATTTTTTTGTTCTTGCTTCTTTTGTTTATAAAGAAATTTTCAAAAATCCAGAACTTTTACGATGGTTATATCACCATTTCTTCACATTTCCATCAAATCGAGTCATAAGCTTTGGGCTTTTTCTAAAGCATCTTTTAACATCATTTCTCCGAGATTTTCCCCATCATTTCAGATAACTTGTACCTTTCAGGCTTTGATTTCTGAGTTAATTGGTTTTCTTTTTTCCATGTAGAATAGATTATTTTTTTGCTCAAGTTTCAAGACTCTTTAACTTCTTTGAGAAGAGAGACTTTTTTCTTGCTCCATTATTTTTATGGAGAATACTCTTTTTTACAAGTTTATCAATAATAGATTGGAGTCCTGACTTTGCATTTTTCCCATCCTTTACTTCGTTGTAAAAAGCTTTTTTAGCAGCTTCAAGGTCTTTCGCCTTTACAGCTCTTTCGAAAGCTACTCTTGCTTCTTTGTAGGCGTCTCTAAAAAAATCATTTCTCAATGTTTTTTTCTTTGTTTGCCTGAGAGCTTTTTTTGCAGATTGTATCTTTGGCATTTCTCTAAAATTATAAATTAAGTGGTACCGACAACATTTGCTTAGACACTAGCATAATGCAGCAACATACCTATTTTTCGGAGATTTTACTTTTTTTAAGCAGTCGGATTATATAAAAAATGCTTTATTAGTCAAAAGATTTTCACTATTTTAAGCTATCTATTATAAATTTTTCAGTTTTTCATTTTCAGAAGTCAAAAATTCATACTTCGAATCTAATAGGATCTGTTCCTCAATCATTTTTCGCTTTTGAATCTATGTTGGATACTGATTCAAAACATGTTGATAGTACATATGCTCCATATTCATTTCCTTTTGAATCTGGTCAGACTTCATAGTTATATCAAAAAATACATCCATTTACTACTTTTCAAGAAAGAGAATCTTTAGGAATAGCATATAAGTAAGGTTTATCACTCTTTAAAAAATCAGATTTTTTTGGGTAAGCAAAATTATCTTGATATGCTTGCTCTATTGCCATTTGTAAGGTTTTTATATCAAGAATTCTTGTAGAGTCGCGAGCTTTTTTTAGTTGCACCTCATAAGGGTTGAGTTCAGATACGTCCATCTCTTTATACTCTGTGGGGGCTTTTATGTCGAGAATTTTTCCCTCTGTAGTCATACTAGAAGTACTCGTCATTTTAACAGAACCGTATTTTGAGTGTGAAATTGAAAAATCTACTGCTCCTTTTTGGTTTACTCCGTTTTTAGAACTTGATATATTGAGATGTCATTGTATTTTTTCTTCTGGCTTAATTTGTGAAGGCGCTTTTGTAATTTCGATAGCTTTTGATATCTTCTCCATGTCAGTATATACCTCTCAGGATTTTTTCCCTATAAGTCAAAGTATATCTGGTTTTAAGAGTCATATATTTTTTGCATCTTGAGATACTTGTTTATCTAGAGTTATTACTAGTCCATCAGCTGATACATCTAAGACTTTTCAAATGGTTGTTATATCTCAGATTTGTAATTTTGATATATCGTATGTATTTTTGAGATTGACGCTATTGCTAGATTTTTTACTTACTTCAAGCATATTCTCTGAAATACCTTGATAATCTCATGTAATTTTTGTATATCTATTTCATCACTCGTTTATAAATCATAATATTTCAAATTTTCATCATCTTTTATTAGTTACTCAAATAAATAGATTTTTTGGATCTTTCAAATCACTTGGTTTGATATTTAGTTTCTCAAAATTGATTTCTCCAGCGGCATAATTTACTCATGGTTTAATCTCCTCTCATGAAATATATCAACTTTTTAACTCATAGTCAGGGTTTCTTTTTACGAGACTGAGTATATCTCCTCATAGCACATAATATGTACTTATTTCAGACTGTAACTTGTAAATGTCTGACATAGAGTCAGAGGCATCTTCGACTGGTAACATCTGTTTTAGTGGATCCTCAAAACTGAAAGTACTTTTTATATCTAACATATCTTTCTTCCATGTACCGGTCATTTGAAAACTCATCGTAGTTGTTTGATCTTTACTGGTAGAAAAATTTGCTGATATATTTCATTTATCCCAAGAGAAATTTCACTTGGATACTCCCGTTGATGCAGTTTCAGAGATATTGAGCGATATTTTTTCTATTTCTGAAGGAATATAAGATATTTCAAGAGTATTAGCAGCATTTGCCGAGTCGAGCATCTTAAAAATATATTTTCCACTTTCAACACCACTGAGGGTAATTTTTCCTACACCTTTTGTGTTACACATTCACAATAATTTACATGAGCTTCTTTTTGGAGTGAGGGTGTAGGTGTCACCATTTTTTTCCATAACGTTAAAGAGACTCGTTTTTGTGAACTCTTCTATTTTTTTCTTATCTATTTTCGACGCTTGGAGAGAATATTTTGAAATATAGGTATTTGCTACAGGTGATGAAACGGAAGTCTTTTTTATCTTTACAAATTTATTTTCATTTGCTATCTTCTTTAAACCATCGATAACCTCTTTTATATAAGGAAGTCATTGAGTTCATGATGTTTTAAGATTTTTAACTAAGAGATATGTGTCTCCCTTTTTCAAAATAGTGTCAAAAAATGTTTCTATCTGCATGTCTATGTTCTTCATTCATATTGCTTCAAGATCTTCTCACTTAAGTTTTAGTCAAAAATCTAGAGATATGTCATAGTCCTCTTTGTTTCTTAAAATCTTTATATTATTTGCTCATAGTTCAAAGTCTATCTTTCCGTAATCTTTTGTATCTAGATTAAAAGAAAA
>CAYTMN010000047.1:5633-9227 GCA_964438925.1 uncultured Candidatus Peribacteria bacterium | reverse complement strand
ACAAGTATTATCAAACTTGAATACGCGTATATCTTTGCGTGTAGTTCAGGGTTTTTAAACTTTAACCAGTGCAGCAAAACGATAGAACCTGTTAGTGGAGGAATAGGAAGAATGTTAAAGAAAAAGAGTGCCCAATTGAGATAAATTACATATATAAAAGCAGTCATAAAAAGAGGACTTTCTATACTTGTATGTCGGTAAATGATGACATATACTAAGGTTGAAACAAGTGCAGTAAGTGCGTATCAGAAAAGCGAAAAAATGGCTATTTTTATAGGGTCATACATTTTGTCATTGAGTTTTTCTTCGTGTATCTCTAGATGTTTTCCCCATCAAAATCAGAAAATAAGAATCGCGATAAACCCAAAAAAATCTATGTGCTGCTTTGGGTTAAATGTTAGCCTCTCTTTTACCTCTGGAGATGTGTCTCAACATTTATAGATAGCAAGTGCCTTAAAATACCCGCTTGCTATAAATCAGAGTATAAGTCAGGGAATCGCAAGAATAAGTCAAGGAGAGAGAGAAAACATAAGAAATTTGTTAAGGGTTTGAACTTAGAGTTTGGAGTTCTTCATTTGTTTTTCTACTTTGCCAAAATGAAAGTCTCTTTATATACATTTGGTCCATAAAATAGGTGTTTCCAATAGCTCCTATATCTAGTCTACTAGCAGTAGACAGTACTCAATTTGTGTCAGTTACTGGAGTACTTCCATTTATAGATCCTGCAAAATTATTGTTTTCAAATCCCATGGCAATTTTATGACTTCATAGTGAAGTACTGCTTCCAGGATTTATATTTTCAATGTACTGATTTCCTCCACTCCCAACATTATGAGAGCCGAGCTCTATATTACTATTTCTTGATATAGCTCTATAAGCAAAGTTATTGTCGGCAGAGTTTGTGTCTATGCTGACAAATGTTCTTGATGCTTTGTTTGAAGGCGTTGTCGCGTCAAAGTAGAGTGTTCCTTTGTTTGAAGTATACCAGTTGGTAAAGTCCGAACCTCAAATACTTATGATATCTCTTGGGCGTGTTATAGGAGTCGATGTAGTTGGAATATAGGAGCTAGCAAAATTTCCTGCTTCCACTTGTACTCACCATACAAGTATATCAACATCTTGATCTTGCGTGTTTTCATGGGTAATTACTCTAAAGCCATTAGATGTATCGGCAAGTACCGATCAAGTTACTGTAAAGCGTTTCCAGTTTACATCAAGAGTTATTTGAGGTTGTTCATTGAGACCTCATCCACAACAGATTCACCATTTTGTTTGAAGTGAAGTATTTTTTGTAGTCCTTGCCCACATAGAAAAAGTATATGTAGTATTTGCCAGCATGTTTATATTTTGAGCATAGTACACACCATCATTTGCATGACTTCTTGATCTTTCTAGTCTTGTTGCTGTCAGTGTTCCATCTGGAGCCTTTACTTCTCCAAAGTTTGGAGTTACGGTGAAGTCAGTGAAAGTTGGCGAACCAAACGTCCCATTAAACCAGTTAGTTACGAGATTTTGTGAGTAGGTAATATAGTTTGTTCTACTTTCTTCTACAAGGAGTCATTTTTTTCAGTATCTTAGGGTATTTGGTCCAAATGCTTTTACACTTTCATCGTCATCTACATATGTTGCATTTCCACTTCTGGTAATACTAAAAATATTTGAGAGAGGAGTACTTATCCCATTTACCCATCAAGCATTTTGCGTAAAATCTATAGATAAATTTGCTGTAGGGTATGGATTCCCTATACCTTTTTCCGTATCACAGTATGTGTCTGTATACATTCCATCTGATGGTTTGAGTGTATACATACCATCATGACTTACTTTTCAAGTGACTACGAGAGCTGTACAGTCTTTGTATATTGTAAACTTTTTATTCCCAGTTTTGTTTAGATATTTTTCTGTATTTGTCTGTAAATCTTTATATGCTCCAAAGTTTTTTAAGATAGAGTTTTCGTAAATCGTTTGAAGTTTTTGTGTGAGTACTTTATATCATTTTCCTACTCTGAGTTCGTCTAAACTTCCAGTCCATACAACCATCTCAAGAGGACTGTAGTTAAATCCTCATTGTTTAAAAGAACTACTTAGATTACTTGGTACATTTCAAAACGAGTTATAAACGAGTTTTTTATTGTTTACCAGGTATGTAATATCTTTGTTTGAGAGATCTGATGCTATAAGGCTTGGAATTGCTAACCCATAGTCTACTCCTCATGTTGATGTAAATAAAATAACCCCATTATAGTTTCCAAGAATTCTCGCGTACCCATCTATAGTTCCATCGGCATACGACTGTTGTATTACACCATTTGCAAGAGCATTTTTCTCCTTTTCTAGCGCTGAAGCTATTTGAAATTCATTTCCTTTTGAGGAGAGGGAATAGGTATAATCTATATTTGTAAGTGGATCAACTGGTTTTCGAGTGAGTGTTCCAAGGTTTCGAATCACACTATCTCAGACGGTTCCTTGCGTCCAAACATTTGCTCCACTAAAAGTTACATTGACCCCATCTGAAGGTTGAGGATACAGATTTTTCTCAGAATAAAAAAGAGAGATTCATTTATTAATAAGTGTGAGATCATTGAGCCTTGAGCTATCTCTTGCACTTTTATTGTATGACGTATAGTTTAAGAACGCTATAGTAGAGAGTATTATCCCAATACTGATTGCAAAAACAAGCTCTAAAACGGTATAAGCGCTTTTCTTTTTTTGGTACATACAATACCGAGGTCAAAGTGAGAGGTAAAATCATAGCGTATTATATGATTCAGCTACGGTTTGGAAAGTTATTTTTATTGACAATATATAAACCTCCTTTTTCCCTATTAATAGGCGTTTTTAAAAGTTTTTTAAAAAACTTTTTGATTTCCCTCAAAAAAATTCTATATTTCACAAGTTTATTATGATATTTTTGTAACGAAGATGATATGGAAACTACAGTAGAACCAATAGGAGATATAGATACTTCAAATGCTCAAGAAAAAGTAGGAGCACTTAACTATGTGGGGAGACAAAAACTATGAAAAATTAGATGGCAAGTTATCGATAAAACTTGAAGAGTTTTAGAGTCACTTGTAAGTATCCATTCATTGGTATTCAAGATTCAGTCTTGAGCAACTGAGTACGAAATTCCAGTACTTGTAGATACTATAAACTTGGATGATAGGGACTTCAATGGGAGTGATAGAGCTATACTTTTTTATGTAAAATGATTTCCTGAAATTCAGTATAGGCTTGATGGAAAAAAACATAATAATGCATTGTATGCTGATGCGTTAGAATGATTTAAGGCATATTTGGAGGACGCTATACAGAAGATTCAAACTGGTGATCAAGTTGATGCAAAATTGCTTGCACTCTCTGGTTTTCAAAAGAACTAGTTATTGCCAGTACTTTTTTTGCCCATCATAGTAAAATATTGGAAGGAGAATTAGCGTCAATATAGCAGAGCTGCTGAGTCACCAAACTATGCTCCAAGCAAGTCCACTCCAAACAGGGTCAGATGTTATCTTGATAGCTCAAAGTATTGCTGAGAGGGATGTAAGCATTATTGGCATAAAGCGTACATATCCAGCCTCAACTATAGCTTTTTCT
>CAYTMN010000047.1:3796-5490 GCA_964438925.1 uncultured Candidatus Peribacteria bacterium | reverse complement strand
CTCAAGCAATAGAAAAGCTTCTAAATTGTCCAACTATTAAAAAGTATATAAAGATAATAGCCAGAATCATCGCTCATCCTAGGTCTCTAAAGGTATCCATTGTCAGTTTCCATTCTCCATCCCAGACAAGACTATATGTATGACCATCTTTAAGAGACAGAAATTCTATTTTATAAAAACTTGTTTTTTGTACTACAAATTCATCTCCTAAAAAGTCTTTTGAGCGTAGGTAGGAGTATAGTTCTACAGTAGGGTATACTACTGAATTATCTGCCATTTCTCCGTATATATAGTACGTTTCTTTCTTTTCATCCGTCGTGATATTTGTTAATATTTTTTAGTCATTCTAAAAAACCTGCTGTATCTTTTTCCGCTCCGACAATAACATAGTTTCTTTCTTGATTCTGACTATCCCTTTGGAGAGATACTTGTTGTCATGAGAGAAGAAGTCAGAGGGTATTTGCAGCTTGAGATACAGATATCCCAGCTCTTCCCGCAGCATCTTGGTCTATAATAATTTTTAATTTTTTGTTTGTACTTGCCAGACTTATTCCAGCATCAGCAATATCTTGTTTTTGTATGATAGGCTGAATCTTTTGATAGAGTCTTTGAGAAAAATCTTTGAGAGATTCTCTAGAACTATCACTTTGTATTTTTGCTAAAAATGTTGCTCTTACTGGAGGCCCAGGAGGATCTTCTAGAAGGCGTATTTTTATATCTGGAAATCTTTCTAAAAGATAGTTTCTCAAAAGTGGGCGTACCTGTATAGAGAAATTCTCTGACGAAATACGAGAACTTAGTTCTTCTTTAGGCACAAGATTTATTCTTTGAGATATTTCGTATTCGTTTTGGCGGAATAATCCTCAACGAAATAGATTGGAAAAATCAGAAAGAAATGGTGTTCCAATCGTACTTGATATGCTTTCTACTACTTGAAGATTTTCAGGAAGTGCTTCATTTTCAAAGAAAAACTTCTCGACTTCTTTTACAACTTCTTCTCAAGTATATGCAGTTGCCTCTCTTGTAGTATCTATCCAAATATACACTTGGTTTTGATTTGACTTAGGGAGCATACGAGCTTTGAAAATACCTGTCAATATAGGTACAACAATATCTACCACTAGTCATATCCAGAAGACAGTTTTTATTCTTTTTCTGAGTTTTTGGGCTTGAGGAGTATCTATAATCACTTTTAACATTTGCTTTGTATACCACACACGTATATCCCACTTTGAAGGAGTTTTTTTGTGAGACTCACCTTCATGTACGTCTGAGGCTACCATATAACTTACCCAAGGATTTATAGAAAAGGCTACCAGTATAGAAAATAAAATTGCAAGTATCCCATACTTTGGTATTGGTCACATATACTCTCCCATCATTCCAGTTACGGAAAACATAGCTCCAAATGCTATGATTTTTGTTATAGTGGAGAGTATTACTCCGGTCCCAACTTCTCAGGTTGCTTCAAGGATTGCCTCCAGTTTTGTCTTTCCTGTGTGAATTCGATCATCAAGATGTCTATGAATGTTTTCAACTACTACGATAGAATCATCGACCAGCATTCATATAACAAGAATAAGTGCAAACAATGTTATACGATTGATATTGTCTCCGTTGATATATGCTAAGAAAAACACAAGTGATAAAATGAGTGGAATACTGGTTGCAGTATTGAGGGCATTTTTAAATCA
>CAYTMN010000047.1:2122-3786 GCA_964438925.1 uncultured Candidatus Peribacteria bacterium | reverse complement strand
AAAAAAATAAGAATAGCAACGACAATTCCGATAGAAAGAAATAAATCTTTTACAAGTTCACTTGTTGCATCTCTTGCTTTCTCTCATTCATCTTGTATCTTTGTTATGACTATATCTTTGGGAATGATATCACGTATCTTTTCTACTTCTTGTTCTATGGTTTGAGTAAAATTTACCGCATTTGTACCTATTTTTTTCCCAACTCCTATAAATACTCCACGAGAACTACCATCAATACTTGAAAATCTAGAAACAGAGTTTTCTTCCAACTCTCCATTTCTTAGGTTTGCTATTTCTTCTAGGTAGATTACTGAACCATCTTTACTCGCAATAACTATTTTCTTTATATCCTCAATGTGACTATTTATTCATACAGTTTCAATAAATGTTTTTTCTTCATTTTGCGATATGTTTCACGCTGGGAGGAGTAAGTTATTTTTTCATAAAGTGTCGTATACTTGTAGTATATCCAAGCCAAGACTTTCTATTTTTTGAGGATCTAAGGAGATGATGATGTTGTTTTTTCTCCCTCAAACAATATCAAGAGTCGTGGTTCAAGATATAAGACGAAGGTGCTCTTTTACTATAAGAGCAGCCTTTCGTAAGTAGATACTCTGATCTTCTAGTGAGAGTTTGCTTTTAGCTGATACACTTAGAGCATATGAAATCTGTGGAAGTTCATCTGGGTCAATCGTTTTTATACTCGACTTTCCTATACTTTGAGTTGATTCACTTACTTTTTGTATGAGGCGAATCTTTGCCTTTTCTTTATCAACTCACACCAAAAACTGTACCATAACAGCGACAAAGTTATCTCATGCTATTCCATATGTTTTATCGATTCCTTCTACTTCCATAATAGCATCTTCGAGGGCATCAAGAGTCAAATGTTTGTTTTCCTCTGAAGTGAGTCATACTGAAGGTACTTCTACATAAAATGCAGGAACAATAATTGTTGGATTATACTGTTTTGGTATAAATAGATAACTCGCAGTTCCAACAAGAAGCGTTACCAGAACAATAACAAATGTAAGTTTAGAATTTTGTATAAAGAAATTCGCAAGACGTGAGAACATAATTTTAGGTATTATTCAGGCAATTTTTTATAGTTGGTGACATCTTCTCCATCAAACATATTCTCCTTTCATAGAACGATGACGTTACTACCTACGGGAACTCATTTTATTATTGCAACATCTTCGTTTTGGTCGATTATTTCTATGTGCGTAAACAGTATTTTTTTATTGACTATCAAGTATACTCCAGGTATGGAAAAGGAGTCAATGATGGCTTTTCTCGGAATAGTTACTCCTTTTGAACTTGGTTTTGAGAGGAACACTTTTGCTCGACTTCAGAGAGGTATTTTTGCAAGTTCAGGGCTGCGAATCTCGACACGAGTTTTGCGAGTTTTTTCATCTTGAAATGGGTAAATAAGTGATATCTTTCCTCATACGAGAGTATCTTTACCATCAAAAAGGAGCTGTACTTCATTTCATACTTGTATTTTTGAAAGGCTTTCTCCAGAGAGCTCTATCACCATTTTTTTACTACTCGTATCCGATACTTCAACAAGTTGTTGTCCAGGTCAAACTACGGTTCCTATATCTGCCATTTTTTTTGTAAATTTGTAAGCGGATATAGTTTTGAAGAATACATAAATATGA
>CAYTMN010000047.1:663-1978 GCA_964438925.1 uncultured Candidatus Peribacteria bacterium | reverse complement strand
CACTTTCCGATAGTTAATTTTTGTATATTGGATTGTGCTTGTGTTTGAGCTATTTGAGAGCGTATTTCGTCCAGACGTGCTTTTTTTGCTGATTCTAGATTTTTTAATCCGTCTTCTATTTGTTGTATTTTTTCTTGTGCGAGTGTTACACTAGTTTCTTGTTGATGTATTTGACTTTGTTGATTTGCGGGAGTTATATCGGCATTTCTTTCAGCATCAGTAAGTGAGCTTTGAGATAGCTCTATTTTTTTATCAAGGAGAGTAAGGACTTTAAGCTTTTCATCAGAGAGTCACTCTAGAGACTGCAAAGTTCCCTTTACTCATAAGAGCATGTCACCAGAGGTACTTATTAAGAGTTGTTCTATTTGTTGTCCAAAACCGAGTACTTTTGCTTTATGTCACTCTATGATTTGTGTGCTAAATGTCGGTACATTTTCTATAGATGCATCAAATACATCATACATATCAGATAAAAAAGTTTTGAGTTCATCACTAAAGTCGATAGGTTGAGTTAGAACTGTTTCTATGTCACTTTTTTCTGGTGTTCCTACTATATGTATTTTTTTCTCATATATATCTTTAAGTGCAAGAAACTTTGTTTGTATCTGACCCGCTTCTATTTTTGTAGCTTCTTTGAGTCCATCATCTTTCGCACCTAAAAACTGGTAGTATTCATCATTTTTATAGTCATTTTCTTTGGTGAGACCAAACACCTCATCTACATATGTATTGATATTTGTTTGTACAATCATCATCGCGGTGAGAGCATCTTTCGCGTTTGAGTAGAGAGTTGATTCTTTCGTGCGAAATACATTTTCCACTTGTTCTTTTTCTGCAATAGCTGTATCTAAAGCAACTTGTGCAACTTTAAGTCCACTACTTACTGCATCGCTCAGAGCTATTTTACTTGCTTCAAGTTCTATTTGTGCTTGTTTGAGTTGAGAACGAGTAAGAGACATTTGTGTATCAAAGCTTTCTGCTATGCTTTCTTTCATAGATTCTAAACTTTCAATTACTCCTTGTCATCATTGATACGCTATAGTACTAGTGTCGACATTGATATTTGCAACTGTATCTCATACTTTGATAGTTTGTCATACTTTCACAGGCATAGAGAGGATTTCTCATCCTACTTCACTTGATAGAGCAGTAGTTATGTCACTTTGAACATACCCAACATAGCTTTCTTTTATATCTATTTGGCTTTCTTTTGCTACTCTTGATGAGTAGTATTTTTGAAGTACTATTTCTTGTTGGCCACAAGAGGAGAGGAAGAGGATAAGAGTGATGGCGGCAAGTATTTTTTTCATAGATG
>CAYTMN010000047.1:0-653 GCA_964438925.1 uncultured Candidatus Peribacteria bacterium | reverse complement strand
ATTTGTTTCTTTTATTTCTTTGTAAGCATTCGTCTTTTGATATTTTTTATACTGGATAATATTCCAAATGATGTATTTCACGTGGAGATATCCAAAATAGAGAATTGCTCCCATTACAGCGAGGATACTTGCAGATTGAAGTATATTGCCACTTTCAAGATATACCCTAAGAGTATCAAAGGTTGCCATAGGAGTACTGTGAACTGTGAGAAACTGGAGGTACATAAAAAATGTGACTGCGAGTCATCCGGCACCGAGGGCTGAGAGGAAGTATTTTGGTCAGTAAGGGAGTTGGTTTTTCATAAGAGTTAGTAAAGTAATAAGTACATTATTTATTTTAGTTTCTACCTCTTCCGTTTCCACCTCCATTTCCTCTTCCTTGTCCACCTTTCTCTTGAGAAGAGTTTATGATAGCGTTATATGCTGTTTGAGAGATGTACTGTGGTACATAGCTATCTCCCATAGCTTTGAGGTTTTTAGTAAACGCTCTTATATGATTTCTTGACCCTCTTTCGAGGTTATCATACACGAGGAGAATATCAGCATTGTCTATATCTTTTGACTGTTCTTGGAGATCTTTTATATCGAGGTCTTCTACAGTCGCACCTACTGTGAGAGCATCGGCGATAGACTTACTTCCTTTCTCGACAAGA
>CAYTMN010000046.1:397-9236 GCA_964438925.1 uncultured Candidatus Peribacteria bacterium | reverse complement strand
ATCCAAATAGGAGTACAGGTAAACGGGAAAGTCAGAGGAGATATCATCATCGGAAAAGATGAGGATAAAGACTCTGTACTGACAAAAGCAAAGACAAATGCAGATGTTGCAAAATGGCTTGAAGGAAAAGAAATAGTAAAAGAAATATATGTTCCTGGGAAGATACTCAATATCGTAATAAAAGGGTAAAAATGTCTTCTAGATGCTACATTGTTGACCAGTCAGACACGGTTCAATACCTCAAAGAGAGAAATGAAATCACCTCTACTGATATCTATAGAGTGACTGCTTTATGGATAGAGAACTCAAAAGGAGAAGTACTCATAGCACAAAGAGGACTCACTAAGAAAAATGGTCCATGACTTTGGGGGCCAGCGGTAGCAGGTACAGTAGAGGAGTGAGAAGACTATGATATAAATATGTACAAAGAAGCTCAGGAAGAAATAGGTCTGAGTGGATATACATTTCAAAAAGAACTCAAAGAATTTATGGTGACTCCAAACCACCGATACTTTTGTCAGTGGTACTCACTAAGAGCAGATATTTCCCTAGAATCATTTGTGGTAAACTGGCCTGAAGTTGAAGCTATAGAATGGATAAAAAAAGAAACTCTTTTTAATAAAGCAAAGGCAAATCCCCAGAAGTATACAAGAAGTATTACAGAGAGTACATTTGTTCACCCATAAAACTATACTTCTCTACTAACTCCCCAATTTTCAGGGATAAATACGGTATATAGCGCATCAAAATCTCAGGTTTTTGAGAAGTTGTGACGCAAAAAATCGTGTATTTTAGTGAGGTTAAACGAGTATCTAAGAAGTATTTCTCAAACCGTTTTTTTGAGCACAACATTGTCTCTGTGGTCTCCATAGAAAAACGCCGATAGAATCTTGTAAAAATACTTTGAGATTCGAGCCTCAGGAAAACTCACATAAATACCATCAAAAAACTTTGCTACGTAGGTCATGTCTTGCATAACAGTACACATACCAGCTAATACTTCTATATCTTGAATATAGTGTTGTTCAAAGAGACTTGTGAGTGGCACTATGACTCCAGAGCACTGAGGATGTTTCTCAAGTGTGTTAAAAAAACCAAAGAGGGAACTATAAGTGAGCCACAATTGGTAAGGATGTTGTTTTTCGTGTTCAAGAGATACTTTTGCAGCTTGTATGATGTTTCTTTCAAGTTGTGCTTGAAGTCTAAACCCTTGATAATGAGAAATAATGCTTTCAGGTAAGCTTCAAATACAAGTATACAATTGTACATAAAAGAGGGGCTTTATGAGAAAAAAAGGAGAATCAACCACAAGTGAAAGTTTTGAAAGTATGAGCTCGCGAACTCACTCAATATGTCAAAGTGATGAAACAATACTAAAAAATTTGAGTACATCACTGAGATTTCCAGCGGTGATTCTCGACTCGAGAGTACCCAGATACTCAAATACTTTTTTTTCTACTTTCTGTTTAAGTTTTCACTCTATTTTCACTCTTTTTTTGAGATCTTGAAACCTTACAGAGTCACCTTGCTCTATAGCTAAGAGAAGTCACTTTTCTTCGACATCTTCATATTCAAGTACAGTATCAACAAGTTTCCCGTACTTTAAAACTCTCTCATTATCTAGTGGAGCTCACTCAGGTCTTTTTTCTAGAGGAAATGGAATAACTTTGGACTTTCAAAGTATCATACAATATACGTTACGATATTTGTATAATATAAATTAAAAATATAAAAAGTCAATTGTTATTCTATTCATTCATCAGCGAGTGCTTTACTCCTCTCATAGGTTCATGATTGCATCCTCTCCCATGTTTTCTCAAACCAAAGTTGCCTTGAAAAGTATTTTTGAATAAATGTGATATTTGGAGAAATATGCTCTTCGAAACTCACAGACTCTCCTTTAAAAACAGAAAGAATTTTTATCACTTCCCCATACACTCATCTTGCAGTTTCAGGAGGGAGTGAAGATCATTTTTTATATACATATTCAAGATAGGAGACAATTGTTTCACATGCTATATCCATACATTTTCCCTTAAGTAAGGCAAAGAAAAATCAAAATGCCATTCCACTTCGTAAGAGAATTTCACAAGTTTCAGGAAACTCTTTTTTTATAGTTCACTTTATAGAGAGGTATCGGTATCTGAGTTCTGGAGTATCTCTAAAAAAAGAGAGTATTTTGACCGCACGTTCTGGATTTTCAGATATATAGTTTTTACTACAGTAGAGTTTCAACAGTTCCTCTATTTTATCGTATACTTTCTCATTTATATCAAAAACTCAGTAGATGCTCTCGTGTCTGAGAGTGAACCTATAGAGAGCTACGAGAGGTTCAACACCAGTATCTGGTTCGAGTTCTAACTCAAGTAGGGCATCATCACAGTACTTTGCAAAATCCCTAAAAGCTTCATGATTTTCTCAGTGTTTTTCTACCAAAGTAGAAACTTTTTCAAATTGAGAGTTTTTTATGAGAGTAGCGACGATATTTTTAGATATTCAAAAAGTCGCAACTTCAGCGACACTATTTCCAGTCTTTCCCCTGAGAGACTGTATCACTGCAGGCTCTGCTTTTTCTTTTTTACTTATATGTGGAGCAAGTTCTATGATTTGTGCCATAATATATAATATTTTAGTATTTATACATTATTTTTTTATTTTTGCAAGACTTGAAAGTCTTTTGAGAAGTCGTATGAAGAAGTACTTTCTTTTTTTGTGTATGTAGATAAAACTTTTTGAGACCAGTCTTGTGTCGGTTGTAAACTTGAGTTTAAAGTCAGTAACTCCCAGCAGAGGGGAGTTTTTTTCTCAAGGTCCCGCAACACCTAAAAAGTCATACAGCGATGCTCCTCTTTTTTTTGCTTCTTGTATAGCGGTCCATTGCACGAGATAGGGAGCCATAACATTTCTTTCTTTACTACTTGAAGCTCCGTAATAGTACAAACTTACATCATCAAACACAAATATTCCTCAAGCTATCACTGTATCTTGGTAATACGCAAGAATAAGCTCGCTCTCTTTAAGTTCTTTGAGAAATGTTTCATAGTAGGCATACGTGTTTCCAGAAAAGTTATCTCTGGAAGTGGTCTCTTTCATCAGGTGAAAAAAACTCTCTATGTTTTCTTTACTTTTTTCAACTATAGCACACTGGACCCCTTTTTTCTGGGCAACTCCTATATTGTACCTTCATTTTGGCTTCATATTTTTGAGTATTTCTTCCTCGCTTGCTTTGAGCTCGAGCACTGCGGTATACGGCGGTATAAACTTTTTATAGTATTTTTCTCAAAAGTTTGGGATAGTTGGTATTTCCCCAGAGTATGAGAGTGTTTCTATCTGAACGAACAGACAATGTTCTTTTTTACAAAGCTCTATGAGTCGAGCAAGTTCTGTTTTCTTTGGTTCTCTTTCGAGTCATATGACAAACAATCCAAATTCTCAAAAACTCACTTTTCTTTTTTCCACACAAATATCATCTATGTGAAACATTTGTTCCACTTGTCCTGTTTTTTTGAGGAGTTCTCACCAAGTTTGTGTTTGCCAGATATTCATATTAGTTGGTTATTTTTTCAAGAAGTTGAGGAAATTTCGTATATCAAGATTCGCTGTTAAGGTGTCATCAGTGAGGAATAATCTCGATTTCTATAGAGAGCATATCGGCAAGTCTTTTTGCAGAACTTAGAGGGACATACGGGTCATCTTCCCCCTGAAACATACAGTATTTTTTTGATTTGGTTTTGAGTATTTCAGCGCTTGGCATACTTTCAAAAAAGGTTTGGTTGAGTCTATCATACTCTTCATTTCCTATTTCTCACAAAAACCCTGAGACAAAGTAGCATCATGCAACACTCAAAGGAAGTTCTTTCAAGAGGTGTGTCACAAATGCAGGTCAGATACTATGGGCGATAAATATGGTCTCTTCTCAGATATACTTTTTGTATTGTTCCATTTTTTCTTTCCACGTTTCTAGGTTTTGATTTTCAGGAGTAGGAAATGTCGGAATAATAACGATATATCACTGGTCTTGAAGCTTTTCTCAAAGCCATTTGAACCAGTTTCCGTGAGGATTTCCTTTGGTTCCATGAACTATAAACGCACTTTTCATACGTACTATATTTCTTTTGTAAGTATTTCTATAGACGGTACTTCCATAGAAGCTATTTGCGGAGTAGTAGATCTTCTTGCTACTTTTCTCAGTGCGAGAAACATCTCCATAAATGCAACGAGTATATTTACTTCATGATAGGTAACTTTCTGACTTTTACAGAACTCTCTAACCATTTTTTTCACTTTTGGAAGATTGGCTCTTGGCATAGTAGGGTAGAGGTGATGTTCTATTTGGAGGTTTAGACCTCAAAAGAGAAAATCTGTTATCGCTTTTCCAGAAATATTTCTAGAAGTGATGACTTGGTAGAGTCTCTCATATTTTTTCTCAGCGTCTATAACAGTCTCTCCATAGTGGTTTGGAAAAAACAAAATTCCCATATATATCCCTGAAACTACAAGGTTTCACAAAAGAAATATAAGAGCGTTTGTGAGAGAAAGATAATAAAAACTCAAAAATACCATTCATGAAATACTTGCAATGATAAGAAGAGACTCAAGACTTGTTTTAATACTGAAGTTTTTTACTATCCATCTTGTACTGCTATACCAACCAGTTATAAACGTAGTAGGAAGTCATGGAAACAAAAAGAGGTGTTGATACGGAAGAAAGAGTTTTCTATAAAAAAATGATTTCCCTGTGATGAGTTTTTCGTCAAAAGCAAAAGGAATCTCTACGTCAGGGTCTTTTCATACTTGGTTTGTGTTTTTATGATGCGTGTTGTGTTGATGTTCCCACCAAGTACCAGATGCCCAACAAGTGGTTCCCCAAACAAGAGAGGCAAAAAATCTATTTTTCTTCTGTCATTTAAATACTTGTAGATGTGCAAAGTCATGACCTAAAAGAGCTCACTGAAGTCTCAAAAATCCTAGGAGTAAAGTATTTGCTAGAACAAGCCATATATTGTCTCATAGAGTGATGAGAAACATACTGAGTGTAAAGCTTCAAAAGAGAAATGCACCCATATAGATATAATACGAATAGTTCCTTTTCATGAGACCTGCAAGAGCTACTTGCTTATCCAATGGGCTAAAGTCTATCGCTGTCATATGTAAAAATTAACGAGATAAATGGCTGATTCCCTTTGCAGTTATTTTTCTCCCTCGTGGAGTTCTTTCTATAAAGCCAATTTGCAAAAGATATGGCTCTACTACATCTTCCAGAGTTCCTTCCTCTTCTCCTATTGCTGACGCAACAGTGTTGAGTCATACGGGCCCTCCATTAAACTTTTCATATATGGTTTCAAGATACTTTTTGTCGAGGTAATCAAGTCCAAGCTCATCTATCCCTATATCTTCAAATATGCCTTCTAGATCAGCTTTCTTGGAAACATCTCTTCCAATAGTGACATAATCACGAATAATCTTGAGTAACCTATTGGCGATTCTGGGAGTTCATCTTGAGCGAACTCAGAGAGTATGAAGAGGTTCTTTTGAGAGTTCTACACCCATAACAGAAGCGTTTTTCTCAAGGATTTTAGTGATCTCTTTCTCGTTGTAAAAGTCGAGCTTGAGTATGTTCCCAAACCTATCTCTGAGAGGTGCAGAAAGGGAGTTGAGTTTTGTAGTTGCTCCTATGAGACAGAAGCTTTTTACTGGGAGTTTAACGCTCTGTGCTCCAGTTCCTGTACCAACCATGATATCGACGCAAAAGTCTTCCATCGCAGTATAGAGGATCTCTTCTATTTGAGGTTTAAGTCTATGTATTTCATCGATAAAAAGTATGTCTCCATCTTCAAGATTTGAGAGAATACTGACGATATCGGACTGTTTTTCTATCGCAGGTCCTGAGCTTGACTTGATACTTACTCCCATCTCGTGAGCAATGATATTTGCAAGAGTTGTTTTTCAAAGACCTGGAGGTCAGTAGAAAATAACGTGTTCTAAAGGTTTGTTACGAATTTTTGCAGACTGAATAGAAACCTGAAGATGTTTTTTTATAGTTTCTTGACCAATATAGTCTTCAAGAAGTTTTGGTCTTAGAGCATTCTCTTGCCAAGAAGTATCTATTTCTTTTTCCTCAGGACTCACGATGCGGGTACTTTCTTTTTTTGACGAAGAAATCATAGAGTGTATATATCTTTTATATACGAGAGAGTGTACTCAAAAAATGGAAATTGGGAAGAGATTTTTATACAATTTCCTCAACAAGTGAAGTTTCCAACTCTTTTTGAGAAAAAGGAATTTTTTAGAAAACTATATTGACAAAATACATTTTTTATGTAAATTTACATCATTATCTTTAAGTAGAACTTCTATGGCACCACTCAGAGCTTGTCCTGAATGATCAACAATAATACACGCAAGAGCTCTCCTTCAAAAGGTAGTTGAAAAAACGACAGCAGATGATAAAATAGCGTATATTTGAGACATTCTCAGACGTGAAGATGTTCTTTGGGAACAAAGTGATTTTGACGCTCTTATTCGTCAACTGAGAACACTTTCTAGAAATGTTTCAGACACAGATGATCAGATGAGTTTTAGGATACTTTGTGAAAGGGTATATAAAAATACCAAATTCTGAAAATTTATCATCGAACAAGTCTCGGATATAGTGAGTGACTTTTCACAAAGATTTTCAAATATTTGTTCACGTCTTTGAGGAGTTGATGGAAGACCATACAGAGCTTAAAAACCTCATTCAGATGTATTCAATGTTCTCTTACAGGTTCTTGATGATGGTCGCCTGACGGATAGAAAAAGGAGACCTTATCATAAAAAAAGACTAGATTTTCTCGTCTTTTTTTATACTCTTAGGGTAAGTAATAAAAATATGATGCAACTTCAAAATTTTTTGGAAACTCTTTGAATAAAAAACATTTCTCGTATACAAAAATTCACAGCGTGACAGCATAATGATAGTTATAAGGTCGAAAGTGGAGGGAAGACATATTCTGTGAGAGTCTATAACTATAAAAAACCATCTCAAATTCGTTTTGAATTGGAAATATTGAAGAAACTAAAAAATACAGGACTCACTCCCTGTGTGCTTACATTTTGATGAAAATCTCTTCACAAGTTTTGAAAAAAATACCTGATTGTCTATGAGTATCTTCCTTGAGAAAGCATCAAAAGTTTTACTCCTCAACAGCTTCAAGAAGTAGGGAAGTTTATATGAGAGTATCATAGAGCTTGTAAAAACTTTAGTTGGGGAAAATATAGATATCAGTTCTATCATCTTCCAGACAGCAAGATACAACAGTTTACAGAGGTCTCAAAAAAGGCAAAACTCAAATATTTAGAATTTCTTCCTAAAATTATTCAAGAACTCAAAGAAAATAGACTCCCAAAAAGCCTCCCTCGATGACCAATACATGTCGATATAAAGCCTGAAAATGTACTTTTTTATCACTGAAAACTTTCTTGAGTACTAGATTTTGACAATGCGTTTATGTGACCATTCCTTCTAGATATTGCAAAAAGTATGGTGTGGTTTGGTACAAGAGATAAGCAGTTTTCTTTAGATGACGCAAAGAATATTTTTAGAGGATATACCCAAGTGAGAACACTTTCAAACGAGGAACAAACATACCTCTATAGAGCTATAAAGTTTGCTTTTCTCAGCCACATTTTTGTTGATTATTATATGCGAGCTGTAGAGAAAACTACACAGGAGTATTTTGAGAGCATTATACACGATCTCTATGCAAGCTATAAGACATTTACAGTCTCAGAAAAAGACTTTTACACACAATTTACTTTATAATTTTTTCTATGGAAAATATTACACTACGTTACTCGGGGATACAAGATGCGCAACGTTTCTATGAGATGATTTCGAGTGAAAAATACCTCTACTTTTGATGGAGAATGACGAGTGTAGATGACGCTTTAGACTATTTTCAAAGACAGCAACAAAGATATGAAGCGTGATACCGTACAGAGCACATGTATTCCATTATTTTGGATGAAAAAGTGATAGGTTCGGTATGGATTGTATGTATCCAACATAGAAGACACGTCGGAGAGATAGGGTATTTCGTTGATGAAGCATATTGGGGAAAGGGTATAGCAACCCAAGCAGTAAAAATGGTAGAAAAACTTTGATTTGAAGACCTATGATTTCAAAGACTTACGATTGTGCTAAAACCTGAAAATGTTGCGAGTGAAAAGGTAGCAATAAAAGCAGGATACACAAAAGAGGCCTATCTTCATTCAGAGATTCGTAACCCTGAAGGAACACTCCATGATGCACTTCTCTACGCAAAACTTAAAACACAGTATAAGTCATAAAAAAAGACGAGAAAATCTCGTCTTTTTTTATCTATTTTGAGCGTGAAACGATGGACTTGGAGCAGGAGGTATATCTTTATTGTGTTGTTCTTGGTTATGAAGATCTTGTTCCAAGTGGTGAGCCGCGTTTTCTTCTCCTTCTTTTGTAGGATCTTTATGGTTCATACGACAAATATTACAAAATAAATTACAAATGGAAGTATAATATATATTTTTTGAAATACCAACTTTTACAGATATTTTTGAAAAAAAATATTTATTTTTACAATCAAAGGGAAAAGATATCTTACTAAAAAAATATGAATACAAAAAATATACTTAAGCAAACAGCAATTTTTGTAGAAGAATACCTTAAAAATGTACATAACTCACACTCATGGTGGCATACTCAGCGAGTGTGGGAAAATGCAAAGACTATTTTAAAAACACAAAAAGATGCTGATAGTTTTGTCACGCAGATGTGAGCGCTTTTGCATGATATTGGCGACGAGAAGTTTTTTCTAAACTG
>CAYTMN010000046.1:0-387 GCA_964438925.1 uncultured Candidatus Peribacteria bacterium | reverse complement strand
ACCAAACCCTGCATATCCCTCAAGATATCCAAGAACACATTATAAACATCATTACATATGTATCTTTTCGTACCTCAAAGGAAAAAGGGAAAAAATTTTCTTCTCTAGAACTCCAGATAGTTCAAGATGCCGATAAACTTGAGTCTATAGGTGCTATCTGAGTTGGGAGAGCCTTTATGTTTGCATGACTCAAAGATAGATTGATACATATTCCCTGACAAAAGCCAAACCTTAACAAAACAAAAAAAGAGTATACAGCACGTACAGAGACAACTATCAATCATTTTTACGAAAAACTTCTCCTTTTAAAGGACATGCTTCATACTAAACAAGCAAAAAAGATGGCAAAGGGAAGGCATGCTTTTATGAAGAAATTTCTAGATCAGT
>CAYTMN010000045.1:4754-9591 GCA_964438925.1 uncultured Candidatus Peribacteria bacterium | reverse complement strand
ATGGAGCAACGGAAGCTATACAAACTCTTGAAAAACAAACTGGCGAAGTACTCGTATACAACTTACTCGACGTTTCTCCGAACAACAACTACTTTGCAGATGGGTACTTGGTACACAACAAAGGAAGTTCACGCAGTAGTAAACCTTCTCCTGCATGTACAGTGTGAGGACTAAGTTACAACGCACAAAAGTGTAAGGAAGAAAATAATTTCAAGCTCATGTTGATGGCGTTTTTTTGAGGGATTTTCGTCTTTGGGAACTACATAAAAATGTTCTTCCTCAAAAATAAACTCTTCAGTAAAAACGACCAAATAGTAGAGTCTACAAAAAAGATATGTCCTAAGTTTGAAAATAGATACAATACCTCTTATGTCAGTGGAACAGAGATACGGAAAAAGATACCTCCAAAACCAGAAGTAGATGAGTCAGAGTACAGGATGCATATATCACGTTTTACACTTTTAGAACGAGTAAAATACTTTTTTGAGCGATACGAGTCTGACTGGAGTAGAAAAAACTTTGAAAGTATAGCGAGCTATACAAGTTCTGACTTTTTCGAGAAACAGATGAATATATTTAGATCGGACTTTGGAGAAGGTTGGGATATAATGCTGGATGTTCAAATAGAAAGTATCACTCCTATACTCACTCTCAGAGATGAAGAAGGAGCAAAAGTTACGTGTCAGATAAACGCAAGTATGATAAACTTTTCTCTTGATGGTTACTGAAAGGTAGATAGTGGAAAAAGTAGTGTCAGAAACTTTTCTGAGTACTGGACTTTTATCTTGAAACCTGACGGAGATATACAACTCGACGAGATTCACCAAGTATAAAAAAATCCCGCTTTTTGCGGGGTTTTTTAGAGTATATGAGCGTTGTATTTTTCTACGAGCATAACCATCTGTTCTACATCTTGTTGCATTCTCTCCCATGCTGTATTTTCTCTTGCACATTGCATGATGAGTTTCATAAGTCCTCCATGAACACGGTCAAGTACTGCTCTATCTATCTCTTTTTCACTTGCGATGATCACGTATTGACCTGTCATACATCCATAAACTCCAGTAGATACGCAGACGTCACTCATACCGAGTTCTGCCCAATGAGCATCTACATAGTTTCCAAGAGTATGACTTACATCTGGATCTAAAAAGTATGTTGGAGCATCTGGAGTTCCTTCGTTCATCTTTGGTTTGAGTTGTCTAAAGTCACATACGTTTATGTATGGCTTTCCTGAAAAGTCTTTTACTTCTATCTCAAGTGTTGGATGGGCATTTTGTACTGTTAGCAGAGCAGCTTCTTTACTGTGAAATGTATATTGCCCACACTGACGAGCATTGGCAAAAGGTACTTCACTTGCATCTGCAAGAAGTGGTTGTATACTTTGTATAGCTTGTTTTGCAGCTTGCAAAAGCATAGCTCCATCACCAAAATCTATAAGAGACGATATTTTTATAGCGTATTTGTCTCCTCTTTTTTCTGGAGAAATATCGAGAAGTGATTTACTATCAAGCTCTATACCTTGAGCTTGTGAGAGAACTTTGAGTTGGTCACGTATACCACCACTATATGCGAGATAGTGCTCGAGTGTATGACTTCCTCTATGAAATACTTCGTCAGCTTGATATGGTGTCATAATAATATGATATACATTGAGCGCATATGCATCTTGGAGAACTTTTACTACCTTTACTGGATCAAGTGTTCCTCAAGTCATAGTTTCATGGTCTCTGTCTGCTGAAAATTGGTTTACAGACATTTCAAAAGAAGTTGCAGTAATCGTCATAAATAATGCATTAAAAAAATAACTAACGGGAATGTAGTCATTTTTTTTATTTTGTCAATAGTTATATCTTATACTGTGAAAACTCTCCTGCTTGTTGCATCTCGTTCATAATATCGACTCCTCCAATAAGCTCTCCTTTGATATAGAGTTGTGGATATGTCAACCAGTTTTTATACTCTTTAAGTCCTTGTCTTACTTCCTCATCTTCGAGTATATTAAACGTCGTATATGGAAGCTCTACTTCTTCAAGTATTTGTATCGCAGATGCTGAAAAACCACAACGTGGTTCACTGGCATCTCACTTCATAAATAGTACTACATCACTTTGACCGATGATACTGTCGAGTTTTGTTTTAAGTTCTGGGGTTATCATAAAAATATTTTTAGTAAATAATTATACTTCACTTGGAGTTTTGCACGTCATACCTAGAGCATGGATATGGTCCTTTTTGAGAAGATCTCAGAGGACATCGTACACCATCTGACTTCTTTGCACTCTACTTTTTCCTTCAAAAAGTTCTGAGACTATGACGAGCATAAAGTGTCTTCCGTCACCTCTCTCATCATAAAAATCTATGTGTACCATTTCTCAAAACACCTTGTGTATTCGAGTTTCTACCTCTTGTGATATCTCGTCCATTTGTTTTAAATATTATTAAATCAGTAATGATTATATATATTTTTTTATCTTATCAAGAAAAAAATACACCAGAGTACTCCAACTACGATAGGCATATGGATAAGGTAGATGAAAAGACTGTGTTTTCACAGAAACGAAAGACCACGAGAAAGAGCGGTTTCTTTTTTGAGAGTTACAAGTGTGAGCCTGTGAGTGTCTATAAGTAAGAGTCATAGAACATACCCAACAAGTATAGCAGCAAAGTACGGAACGAGTGGGTAAAAGTCCGCAGAAAAAAACCAGTTTGGTATAGCTCCAAACGGTATGGCCCAGATACTTTGGCTTTGTATAGGGAAACTCAAAAAATACACTATGATTATTGCTGCGAGAACGAGTGTGGAGTATCTGAGTTTTCTTACAAAAAGTAGCAGTATAAAACTGAAGGTAAAAAAGTGGAGTATCCCAAAGTATATTCTCTGAGAGTACATAAAAAAGTGTGTTCCGAGTGTTATGAGAGTCGCATAGAGTGCTAACAGAGCTATCTTTGGAAGGTACTTTTGAGATACATCATCTCCATACTTTTTTTCTGCAAGTGCAAACGAAACTCCTGCAATGAGTATAAAAAGCAGCGCCCATACTTTTCCAAAAACTTGCATCATAGGTTCAGAACTTGCAAGACTCTTGACGTCAAAGATATACAAAAGAGCGTAGAATATATGAAACAAAATCATTCATACGATTGCTACGCCCCTCGTGATATCAATTTTGAGATATCTCACTCTTGGTTTGATTATTTTTTAGGTGCTGTGGTTTCTCCTGTTGAAGTAGTTGCTCCTGTCTGAGTTGTTTTTGGAAGTGTCGCAGGTTCTACGTACTTTTCAAACATCATACTTCCACTGTTGGTTTTGAGTCAAAACTCAAGAGTTGAACCAGTTTGAACAAAGCTTTTAGCGTCTAAAAACATCTTTGCAAACTCGTCTTCTTGAGACTCTTCACATCCCATCTTTGTAGAAACCATTTCTCCAAAAGTAGCATTTCCCTTTCCATCTATTACAAACGTTCCATTGAGTTGGTTACAGTCAGTGATAGAGAGAAACTTTCCGTATTCATTCATCTTGAGAGTAAACACGTCTTTTTTCGGAGTGATCACCGTTCCTGTTCCATAGGTCGTTTTTTTCCACTTCCATGTATTTCTTATGATATCAAGCCCCATACTTCCTCCATCGATTCTCGGAAAGTACTCAGAAAACATTCATTTTTCAGCTTTGAAAAACTTTTCTTGAGCGATCATATTTCCTTCTTTATCTTTTATGTCAAAAGTAGTACGAATCACTTGGTCCATAAGTTTGAGTTGTATGTTTTCTATATCCATACCAAACAGTACACTTTGTTTTTGGTTCCAGTTGTTCCCTTCTTTGAGAAACGCTACAAGAAAGTAGAGTTTTTTTCCAGAAACATTTTGTGTAACTTTTATAGGTAACAGTCTGAGGTCCGATGTTTTCAGTATCTTGTCATACTGTTCTATAGTAAAGTCTTTTTTAGACTCTTCTTCGTTGAAAACAATCGTCGCTCCAGTAAGAGTAACGATGTTTTTTTCAAACACTGGAACCTTCATCTTAACTCAAGTCAGCTCCTCATACGAGTGCTGTTTTGTGAGTGGATGTTGGTTGAGTGCTATCACTCCAAGGAGAAATAAAAATATAGCTCCAGGGATAAAATAGTTTTTATATTTTTTCAATAGGTTTTTCATAAGTTTTAACAAAAAATGTATGATTTTGTAGCGAAATTATATATAACTCAAACGAAAGTCAAAGTCAAAAGGTGACAAAATTATCTCTCTTTTCTTTTTGCTTGTACTACGAGAGGTTTATCTCTGTTTTTATCTTTATACACTGTAAGTATTTTTTTTGCGTCTTCAGAGCGTACATTTACAAACGTAAAGTCTGAAAATATATCTATCTTACACTCTCTTTTGAGTGCTACTCCTGTATCTTTTTCTATCATTCTGAGTATTTCTACTGGTGTTTCTACTCCATGGTTTTTTCCCTTGGCAACAAACAGTCTTTGAAATCCTTCTTCTACATCATCTCTTTGACTACTACTTCTTCTTTCTCCTCTGTCATCTCAAAAACTTCTTTGAGGTCTATCCTCAAAACTTCTAGGTCTATCGCTTGAGCGTTTTTCAAATCTGTCTCTTCTTTCAAAACGACCACCAGAACTGCTACTTGAGTCATTTCCTCCAAAAGCGTATTCGCTTTTTACAGAAACGTCACGTACTTCAAAAAACTTTTCTCCTAAAAGTTTATAGAGGAGGTGTGATATAACTCCCTCTTTGTTTGAAAGAGCCGATACGTCTTTTGCGATATCGTGAAATGCTTGTGGGATGTCTTTTACAAACTCTTTTTCGAGTCCTTCGAGAAATCTCTTTTTCT
>CAYTMN010000045.1:453-4744 GCA_964438925.1 uncultured Candidatus Peribacteria bacterium | reverse complement strand
CATTACTTCTTCTTTTGTTGGGATCTTTCCTTTTTTAATAGGCATCTTGAGTTCTCTCTCTATGAAAAACATCTTTCTTTCTTCGATACGAGTCACAAATGTGATCGCATTTCCCTCTTTCCCTGCTCTCCCTGTACGACCGATACGGTGTGTATAGGTTTCAGCGTTTTCAGGAAGTCCGTAGTTGATAACATAGTTCAGGTCAGATACATCTATACCTCTCGCTGCAACGTCTGTAGCTACAAGGATCTTTGTATCTCCATCTTTAAATCTCTTGAGAATTCTTTCTCTGTTTTTTTGTTCAAAATCTGAGTGGATTCACTCACTCTTGTACCCAGCTCCTCTAAGTTTTTCGTTTACTTCATCTACGTCTATCTTTCTCTTACAAAACACGATACCATAAAAGTCAGGACTTGTTTCGATGATAAGTGAAAGGAGGTCAAACTTATTTCTTTCGTTTACTACATAGTAGCTTTGAGAGATAAGTGCCTTTTTACTATCATCTCTTTTTATAGAAATGAGGTCATACCCTTTCATGTATCTTTCAGCGATACGGAGTATGTCTTTTGGCATAGTTGCCGAGAAAAGAAGTACTCTTTTTTCTGTTGGAGTGAGCTTCATTATCTCTTCTATTGCTTCACGAAACCCTATGTTGAGCATCTCATCAGCCTCGTCGAGTACGAAGTATTTTATGTTTTGGAGTTTGAGATTTCCTCTATCGAGGTGGTCTTTTATACGTCCAGGAGTTCCAACGATAATCTTTGGATTACTTCTGAGGTTTTTCTCTTCTATATAGTATTTATTTCCTCCGTAAAGAAGAGTGATGTTGAACGGTTTATACTTTGCAAGAGACTCTATTTCACTGGCAACTTGGATAGCAAGTTCACGTGTAGGACACATGATAAGTGCTTCAGTTCCTGGGATGTCAGTTTGTATAAGCTCGATAAGTGGGATACCAAATGACGCAGTCTTTCCTGTACCAGTACTTGCCTGTCCGATGATGTCTTTTTTCCCTTGAATAAATAATGGGATGATCTCTTTTTGGATAGGTGTTGGGAGAACGTATCCTTTTTCTTCTATAGCCTTTTGAACAGCCTCACTGAGTGGGAGGTCTTTATATGTAACGGTGTTTTCCATAAAATATGGTTATGTATATAAGTCTGAAAAATGGGCAAAAAACTCACCATAATAGGAAGTTCTTGCAGGTCGTCAGAAACTTTAAGGCCAATAATGAAGACTGTGAGCGAAGAGAAAGAAAAGTTTTACCAAACCGCTTTGTTATATCTCACCCTTAGGAAAAGTCTTCCCGTGTATCTTAAAATGTGACTTGACTATATTCAAAATTATTTTTTTTGCAAGTAGTAATTTATTTTCACCCACAAAAGATGCACGATATTGGATTTTTATAAAAAAAAGAGTACAATATAGGGGTATTATTTTTTAAATATTTTTCATATGCTCGCTTTTTTAGTTCCATTTCTTTTGATTGCTCTTCCTGTAGGTTTTATAGGAGTCCTTCAAGCAGACGGTATTATTCCTGCTTTTGTACTCGACGTTATTCTCCTCGTACTTTCTGTTCGTATAGTTTCACAAAACACCGTAAAAACTGTTGAGTTTTTAGGAAAGTTTAACCGTATCATCCGTCCAGGTCTGAACTTTATCATTCCGTTTTTGGAGTGGACTCGTTCTCAAGACCTGTATAGAAGAAACTTCCCTGTAGATGTAGAGGGAGTAACTCATGACAACGTAACTGCCTATATTGGGCTTAACGTTATCTACTATGTAGAGGACAACAAAGACGATACTGAAAATGGGACTATATATAGATCTATCTACGCGATAGATGACCACAGAACGATGATGAAGGCAACGATAGACGAACAACTTAGAGCGATGATCGTAAGTTTTACCCATAAAGAAATCTTTGGAAAAAGAGAAGAAATAGGAAAAGATATAGAAGAAAAACTCAGAGAAAAACTTGCTTCTTTCGGGTACAAACTCGACTCTATCCAAGTACGTGACGTAAAACTTGATACACACGTTATGTCAGCTATGAACAAGGTAGTAGAAACAGAAAAGTTCAAAGAAGCTGCGATGAATGAATGAGAAGCGAAAAAAGTAATGCAGATCAAACAAGCAGAAGCAGAAAAAGAAAGTAAGATACTTTTAGGTCAAGGTATGGCTGGTCAACGTATGGAAATAGCTAAGTGATTTAAAGAAGCGGTTGATATGATAAGAGCTTCTGACTCGTCACTAGACGGTGGAAAAGTACTTCAGTTTCTCCTCGACCCTAGTCGTATAGAGACTCTTGGAAATATAGGTATGACGGATAAAACAAAACTCATCTACCTCAACGAAGATATGGAAGGAACAAGTTTTTCAAGAAGAGGAAGAGAAGAAAAACTCATCGCTGGAAGCGACATAGTTGGATAACACTTCAAATAAAAAACGTCTCCCAAAAAGGGGGACTTTTTTTGTCTGTGTTTTTTTGCGAGTTTGTAAAAAGTGTGGCATACTAAAGAGGAAATAACTTTTTTGCATGCCAGACCTCGGACAACCCCAGACACAAATCATCGTTTTTTCAGATATAAAGGACTTCACGCTCAAGACCTCTCTTTTGACGAGTAAGCAAATAGATGAGGTACTTTCACAGCATGAAAAGCTCGTAGTTCCTGCAGTACACCTGTTTGAAGGGAAAGTCATAAAAACTCTGTGAGACGCGTATATGATAACGTTTAAAGATACGCAAAAAGCACTCAAGTGTGCGATAGAGATACAAAAAAGATGTAGTGAATACAACAAAGATAAAAAACTCAACCTCCATAAGATAGAGCTTCGAATCGCTATAAACAAAGGTGAACTGATTAGCAAAATGACTTCTCAAGGGGAAGACATATTTGGTGGTGCGGTCAATATGTCCCATAGACTGGAAACTATCACTCCGGAAAACAAGATATTTGTGACTTCAGAGGTGTATGAAGATGCAAAAAATGATACTACTTTCTCTTTTCATAGTCATGGAAAAACAACGTTTAAATGAATCCTGCACGAAGTAGAAATATATGAACTGCTCTATAAAGAAAGTGACTTGGCAGATGAAAAAACAGGAACTTTAAAAAGACTGGATCTCAACAAAGGATACACTTCAGAGTACAGTGCAAAAGTAAAAGAGGCTGACGAAGTCATCTTTACTGCAGCCTCAGTTGGGGCACTTCTAGGTATACAGCCTATTCCCTTTCTCGATACGTTCAACCTCGTACCGATTCACGCCTATATGCTCATACGCGTGGCTAACATTTACGGAGTACATATGAACGTGGAAGAGGCAGTTGAGCTGAGTAAAAAGATGGTGACAGCGATAGGACTCTCCTATCTTGCGCTCCAGTGAGCTATTGGAGCAAGCAAGATATTTCTCCCACTCATAGCTGGATACGCTACTATGCCACTGAACTTTAGTGTGACGTATGGTATGGGGAAAATGTTTTCGAGTTACTACTATCACCACATCTATGGAGTAGCGTTTTCTAACAGCGATATGAAAGACCTGTTTGCTGACAAGAGACTCTGAGGAAAAGAGATGGGAAAACTCAAAAAAGAAGAGATACTTAAACGTGCGAAAGAGTCAAAAGATATGGTTATGAACAGTGATGTTATAAAAGATATCGTCAACACCCTTCAGTGAAAGAAAAAGCAAGAGCCTCAAGTCCCCCCAATACAAACTAACTCTCCAACACATGAATAGCATAGTTGTAGAAGGAGCATGTAGTCCATTTTTTCCTTCAAATTATAGTTCTCTGGTTAAAAAAACTCGCTGACACGTACATAAGATAGAAGATATTCCTTATGTTCCTCTGTTTGACAAGGATTGAAACTGTGCGTTTTGAAAGATGATTCCTCATGGTAGTACTCCAGAAGTTCAAGGATATGCGAGTAGAAATTTCACTTCCAAGAGTAAGATGCCTGAAGCATATACATTTGCAGATTTTCCAAGTATCTTCAGAGATCAGTTTTTGAGAAACCATACTCTCCCTCAAAGTAACGAAAAATATGTAAAATCTATCCATCTCCATGTATGAGAGGCAGAGATAAGTTCTAGTGGCACTCCTATTTTAAGTGAAGATTTTAGTTTTTGTTGTGGAGTGTTTTTAAGCGATAAAACCTGAATGACTCTCTGACTGCATATTCATCCTGGGTATGGAATTTTTGAAACGTCTGAAGAGACACTCAACAATTATTTTCTGCAACTTGAAAGAACATATCACGTAGAACTTACAGATGCTGAAGTGGATAT
>CAYTMN010000045.1:0-443 GCA_964438925.1 uncultured Candidatus Peribacteria bacterium | reverse complement strand
CTTCTCTTTTAGAGTTTTTTATCACAGGTTTAGAAAGTGAAAAGGCAGAAAAAATGCAACACATCATGCAAAAGTTTTCTCTTGCTGCTGGATTGCATTGTCAAATGATATACAAATGAGAAAAGCCAAATGACCCTGCGATGCATATGAAAAAAGCTTTGAGTGCATCTAATATAAAACAACAAAAAGACATACAGATGCATCCCGTTTTTTGGAGGGTTCTCTATGCTCCAAAAGAAAACAAGATATTTGTGCAAAATGAGAAAGCAGATACGATTTTACATAAGTATGGATGTAGCATGTTTTGCATAGAAGAATAACATCTCAAAAGACTCTGCGTTTTATCATTTACAAGTTGGCACCTATTTGAACTTATAAAGGAATATATCTTTCCTTTTTTTATATCTTGATTTTTTATATTTATTACGTATAAAGGCGCAATA
>CAYTMN010000044.1:2535-9800 GCA_964438925.1 uncultured Candidatus Peribacteria bacterium | reverse complement strand
ACAAACTGATATTTGAGAGATTTATAGCTCTACTGCTCTTAACATATCATGAAGCACTCTTACTATTGGTAGCACTACTTCTTTCACAAAAGAGTCTTCTCCAGGACTTGTTATTGCACCAGAAAATAAGCCTCTCTCTCAACTTGGAGATAAAGTTAAAGTAAAACTTTGTCTTTGAGGAAAATGTACAAGATATATTGATATCCTCTTTGTTAGTTGAAAAGAAATCGTAAATGTTGATACGCAAACAGAAGCTGAGTCTCGAAGTATTGACGCTTGTAAACTTTCTTTCATCAACCCTCTAAACCAAAAATGTGCGATAAATCCTTTTGCAAATGAGCTCTATGAGCTTGTGTGACTTGCGGATTTTACCAATCAAAAGTCTCAGGGGGCTATCTATAGTAAAGATGGTATGATCGAAGCAAGCTGATATACAACAAGTACAGAGCTAGATACTAGTGATAGTAGAGTTCAATGAATAAAACTTAAAGATGGGAAGCTTAACTATAATCTATCAAAATTAAGTTTGTGAGATAACTACATACTCCAAATGAGAGTAAAATGAAAAGGTATTATCGATGCAAATGGGGGTCATATCATCTTATTTAAAGACGAAGTAAAGTATCTTAAGTTTTTCCCAGGATGAAATCCAATGAATTCTATTTCGTTATATAGCTCTACGAATAACCTTACTACTAACGCTCCTATCGCAGAAAATATAAATGCTGATATATGGTATGATCTAGTCCTCTATGTAAATAACAAATCTATAGCCTGAACATATGTTCCAAAATATAAATTCATTATATCTAAAACAGATGGGGTTATCGTTTACTCAGTGGCACCACCTACTTCAGCGACCCAAGATTTATTTTCAAGTATCTCAAAAATATATCTAGGAGATTGATCAACATCTAAATTCTGGAAATGAACTATACAATGACTGAGAGTGTATAGGAAGATAACCCCTCCAAAAGAAGGAACAAACAAAGACTACATACAAAGAGTTGGAGGAGTTACTCAATACATTTGATACCCTTCATGTACTCCAAGTGCATCAACAGTAGCAGTACCTTGAAGTCTCACTATAAGTTGTACTGTAACTGGAACTATAGGGTACACAAGTCTCAACTACACTTGGACAAAGACTGCAGGAACAGGAACTCCAAGTCCTAATGCTTGAACTATAACAAACTTTAGCCTCCCTGTAACTACAAATATAACTTGAATCTCTGCTGCAGGAACAAATACCTATAAGTTTGAGGTTTCAGATGCCAGTGGAAACAAGAGAAGTGCAAATGTAACAGTAACAAGTTGAATCAATGCTACACCTATAGTAAGTGCGGGAACTGCTCAAAGTTTTAAACTTTATGAAAGGACTCGTACTCCTACTACAAAGACAAGCACTACTCTTGCATGAACTGCTACAGATGCAGATAGCGACCCTCTTACTTTTCAATGGACAAAAGTTAGTTGACCAGTAGGTGGAACAATAGTATCTCCAACTAATGCCTCTACGGTAATAAACTGACTCGTGTGATGAACATATGTTTTTAAACTCACTGCAAATGATGGGAGATGATGAGTTGCCTATAGTAACGTAAACGTAACTGTAGATCCTATTGTTAGCTGAAATGGATGTGGAGACTGTCCTAATTGATCTATCTCTTGAGATGCCACAGATGAGGATGAATGTCGATATTGATTTCTCTTTTTAAATGAAAGATATCTAAAAGAATATAGATGTAAAAATATTACTTGAAATAATAGGTGTCAACTAGAAGATATGGAACGGTGATTTACAGACCATTGTTCAAATGATATGGAAAATAGATACTGGAGTTGAACGTATACTCCGTAAATTAGTCCGTAGAAAATCTTCAAAAAACTGATACTGGCTCCCACGTTCCATTTGGCCAAATATTGGGCCTGAATGTCTCACCACTTATAACCAAGTCATATGTAGTACCAGAATCCAATCATGTAAATGACAGATTTTGTATAATATTTTCAGTTCATCATGCGTTAAGAGGAAGAGTTCCATTTGCAATGACTGTAGATCATTTCTTTAGCTCATAGCGAACATTTCTCACTCCATCTATATCTCTTATAACTCCTGAAGTCATAGTTGCAGTCGTCGCTGTTTTTGTAACTAAGTCTCATCCAGAAGCTGAAGCTGAAGTATCATTTTTCAATGTTTTTACAGAAATTTTTGTTCCAATTTTTTCAACTGGGATCAATGTTCCGTCAGGATTTTTCACGTTGGCTTTTCAGAAAGTTGCAACTTGATATTGAGTAAAAGGCGAAAGTCATGAAAATACTACTGAACTTCCTAGTCCTCTAAACATTTCTACACCACTAGCGTTATAGAGAATAACTCCCACACTTCCTGCTACAATCCCATCAGAATCACTGAATGTTCATGCTTTTATCATTAGAGCTGTTGTTCCTCCATTTGTAGCTTCTGGGTCTCCTATGTTAGTAGGATGGTCCTTTACTTCTTTCTTCACCGTTTTTGTCACAGCATTTCCTCAAACTGTTATATACGTTATATCTGTTCCCTGCACTGGCATAAGGTCTGCAAAAGTAAGTCCTTCTCTTGGTGTTTTCACTGTATTTACTGCCCCCACATAACTTAAGTCTGTTGGCAAGTCTCTTGGTGCGATAGTTTGTCCTTTATCGTCAAATAGCGGAGGGAGTTCAGCTGACTTTTGATGAGCTGGACCTCAGAGCGCAATACTAAACTTGAGCATAAACCTATTGTCTGGTTTTCTCGCATCAATCTGTTCTCTTTGATATTCTCCAGAGAGTACTCCAGATCAAGCAGTAGCGATATCGATACCTCATCCATACGTGAGTCTTCCCTTTTCTCCACCTACTTTTCCAAAAACTTGGAGTTGTGGAGCTATTCTATATATTCATTTTACATCTCCGTAGAGTCATTGTGTTTTTCTACTTCCTACATCCATAGGATTTGTTTCTCTTGCTTCAAAGTATCCTCAAACGAGTTCTACTTTCATATTAGAAGAGATTCTCAGAGCTGTTGATGCAAATTATTGAACTCTTTGTCATCCTGTAATTGCTCAAAATCTCTCTCAAACAATATCTCCTCCATCCATAATATTTCCAAGACTTCAAAGTTTTTTTCCTTTTACATCAAACATCACTACTCCACCACCAACTTCTTGGATAAAACTGTCTTTTGAAAATCCTGAATATTTTGTCTCAAGTCATGCCACAAACTGCCCTATCTTTTTGTATATTTCTTCATTTACTCCATCGAAACGATAGTTATCTCCTCTGAGTAAGTACCCTATAGTTCATTTCAGTAGTAAGTCTTGATTTACTTTGAGTCCTACGGTTCCTAAAATTTGTTCTATATCTTTTCCGTACCTTCCCTCAACACGTATTCACAGAGACTTTGAAAGCAAGTATGCTATTGCAAATTTTGCAACTGGTTTATCGTTCATCGTTTCCATAGCAAAATCCATACGAAGACGTATCATATCTTCTGCTATTTTTTTATAGGTAGCTTCATCGACTTCTGGTGTTGCCCCAAGTCCCATACGAGTTTTATAGTCTACAATAGCCTTTTTTGTCTTTGGTCACATGTTTCCACTTGCCGGTTCTACTCATAAAAATCTCTGAAGAGCAGCGGTATCTTCTTTTTTGTTTGGAAGTCCATCAAATTGTTCTTCTCCAAGACCTACACTGTCAAACTTGATATCTGGAATAGAGTAGTCAGCTATAGCATATGGATGCGCTTTTGTTCCTTGAGCTTCTGCAACTTTTACTCCTACAGGAGCTGATGCTAAAGCAACAGATACTCACAAAAGCATAAGTTTTTCACGTACTGAGTCTGCGAGTCCTGAAACTGCTTCTGGAACTCTTGTTCTTTTTTGAGGTTCTTTGTTTTGTTCTGGTATATCTGCTGAGTGATTAATTGTCATAATTATATATTTATATTTCTAAACTCTTTTGTCTATGGTAACACACTTTTTACCCTTTGTAAAAAACTCTTAAATACCTTCATTTTTTCGTCAAGGAAATAGACAAATATTTACTTTGACTTTGGAGTATTTTTTCCTACAATCTCGGAACCTTCAATTTTTTAAAACACAAAAAAGAGTTCGTCTTTTTCTTTGGAGGAAAAATAGTTTGGGAAAAAAACAAGAAAATAATGCGTACTTTCTTTGTTTTCATTGTACCAAACTATTTTAATTTGCCAAATTTTTTTACTGGCCTAGGTTGTTAGGTCATAATACCTGTATTTTCCTCTTATATAAGCGATACTGTTTTTACAATACAAGAAAAAGATACTCAAGAAAAAGACTTTAGGAGTCACTCTAAAGCCTTTTTTGTATAGATTTTTTGTACAAGTTTTCTACTGTACTCAAAGATTTTTGAGGATTTTTGCTGGAGTGAGTTGTGGTTGAACTATATATTTTTCTTTAAGTTTTATTCTATCTTTTGACTGGATTTGCCCATCCATTTTGTAGCGTACTTCTCCAGTACTTCATCAAGTAAGAACCACTGGTTCATCTGGTTTTCCTGTGAGCATCATATTTAAAAACCTTCTATACGTATCTTTTATATCGTCCTTTTTATCTTCGTTGAGTCAAAGTTCACCCTTTTTCCAATCAAGTTTGTTTTGAAATTTTTTTCCATCTCCAAGATCAATTTGGAGAATCTTTCCTGAAGTGTTGAGCTGTCTCACCACCATATCTAGAAGCGCATTTGGCAGTAAATCAATCCCCAAGTCTTTAAAAAGTGCTAAAATCTTTTTGAGTTTTTCCTCTTTTTCTTTTGATTTTTCCTTATAGTGCACTACATACTCTTGGAGTTCTGTTTCATACTTTTTTTGTGCTTCCTCTAGTACTTTTTTTGACTCATCTCTTTGACGAATAAAGTCTGGTAAAACTGCTTGAGTTACTTCCCCTATTGGGGTATCGGGTGTCATATCTTTTCCTGTTGCTGCTCTAAAAGCTCACCTAATAGCTGAAAATAGACTTTGAAAATGCTCTAAAAAAGAAGCTTTCATATATGTTTCAAGGTCAGACACTTTTTTTACTTCCGGTGGAAGTTTTTGAAGTATATCGACAAGTTTGCTATATTTCTCAAGTTTTGGTTCATGTTCTGTTTTTACTTTTTCATAGGCAGTTACCTTTTCACTAAAATCTCCTAGTGGGACATCACTTTTGAGCTTGTATACACTCGTAGCATCGTTTCCTTTGAGGGTTACAGCACCTGTTTTTGGGTCATATATTTTGAGAGTATCCCCTGAAACCGACTGAAATGTATTTCCTACCTGTGTAAAGTTTCCACTTCATAATATTGCTCCTCTTTCAACATCTGTTAGAGTTGTGGGTTTTGTAGTTTGAGTAGGTTGTAGATATGTTGATTCAAAAAGTGTAAACTTTGCCTTGAGTTCTGGAGAGCTTGCAGACATAGCCACCATTTGAGCGTAGAGTGAGTCTGGAGTTCCTTCTTTTCCTTCCTCTTTATCTATCTCCCTGATAAGGTGCATCAACTTATTGAAGTCATCTGGAGAGAGTGTATTGAGGTATCCTCACTCAAGGATTCAGTTTGAAAGTTTGATTTGAGCTTTCTTTATAACATCAAGATTTTGAGGTCAGGCAATGATAAGTCTTTTAAATCCATTTTTATACTCTTCTGAATCCGTTGTTTTATCGATTACATCAAACTGCGCTAGAATTGTTATAAAATCTCCGAGTCATGCTTTACTAAATCTTTCCTGTTTTGATAGTACTTTCTCTCTCAGTGCGAGCATAGTATCTAGATTTTTTTGTGATTCATTTTTATTTTTTTGTTGAATATTAAGAGATATATTTAGATCAAAATTTGTTGTAAACTTTTGAAAGGTTTCTTTGGTTGGAAGACCATTATCTTTAAAGTATTGTTTCACTTCTTCTACATTTTCCTCAGATGATATGAAAGTATACATTTCTTTTTTTGAAGTATCTGGAAGTTCATCAAACAGTACTAAAAAGCTATCAAACTCAGCTTCACTTTTTACTCCTCCATAGAGTTTTTCTAACTCTTGCATCATAGTCAGAGACTCTTTGAGTTTTGTTTCTTGCTCTGTTCCTCCTGCAACTACTCCCTCTTTTTCTCATAGCTGTTTAAGCTTTACCCCTTGATATATCTCTGAAAGTTTTTTGTGAGCGCTCGGATACTTTTTTACCTGCTCCAACAACTCCCCCACACCACTAGTTTGGGAAGGTTTTTGTCAGAGTTCGACACGTTGTCCGGCTTCGAAAGAAGTCATAAAAAAGATGTTATATCTCTATAACATCTTAACATATATTTACAGATGAAGCAAAAAACTACCCATTTGCTTGAGAAAGTTGCCTTCATAATGTGTTAGCCCAGTCAGAAAAAGCATTATCTATATTTTCTCTTTTTTCTATCTTTCACAATCCGGCTATTCTCACAAAGTAGTCTTTTACTCAAGGAGCTTTAGATACTATTGTTGCTAACGTATTTGCTCTTGGACGAGAATTATTGAGAAAATCTATGAATATAACAAGCGTACTTGGAAGTTCTTCTTTTGGACTACAAGAAGTCACTATGAGGTCTATTGCCCCATCAAGGTATCCAAGTTTACGTGTATCTGGGTCTTTGAGAAGTTTATTGAGTTTTCCTGCTACTTTTGTTTTTTCAGCATCAGAGTAACATTGCATTATCTTTGGGAATCTTGCACTCACATCGGCAAGATCTGCTTGTGTAATAGTATCTGGAGTAGCTGCTTGAGCACTACTTATTGAAAGGACATCAAGTGCTACACCTCAAAGAGCTTTGATGGTTGCAAGAGCTAATGCTCATTTTCATAATTGTCTGAGTGATTCTCATTTTGGAGAAAGTGTTTCACCACTTTCATCTGCAATAGGAGTTCCTGTGTGACCTGCGTTCGTCATACAAAAAAACTTAAAAAATATTGACAGGGATATTGTAATCTTTTTCCCAAAAAAGTCAAGACAAAAGCCAAATTTCTGCTTTTAAAAAAACTTTTTTAGAGATAATGTGAGACATTTTTATCAAATTCTATTACCGACATATTTGATAGCTAAATCTTTCGCTTCAGCGAATGTTTTTCCACTATAAAAAGCTATAGCTCAAGCGAAGTAATCTGCTTGTGTCGCATTTTGTCGTAACTCTGGAGGTATTTTATCTCTTACTGCTCTATTTTTTGACATATATTCTTGTATTTTTGCAAGTGTAAGTTTAAAAACTCACTTCCCTGT
>CAYTMN010000044.1:1976-2525 GCA_964438925.1 uncultured Candidatus Peribacteria bacterium | reverse complement strand
TCAAGACAAAAGCCAAATTTCTGCTTTTAAAAAAACTTTTTTAGAGATAATGTGTTGAATTTTTTACTCGAAAAAATTATGCGAGTCAAAATCTTCTTTTAAATGCTGTAGAATTGTCGATGATGAGCGAGGCCTCTTTAAAAGACTTGTTCGTATAATACGCCAAAGCACCAGTAAAATATGTCAGTCCATTAATAGAAGCTCCTTCAGGAATTTTCTTTCTTACTCAAGAGTTATTGGCTAAATACCCTCTTATGTTCTCTTCTGGAACTCGAAAGATTCAAGTTCACACATGGTATAAGGCTCTTGCTAGATCCCAGTTTCATCAACAGCTATAGTTTTTACACATATTTTTGAGATACAGTGCGGTAACTCGTATTTGATCTTCAGGATTGTCATATCGGTATGGTGGTTGAAGTTTATTTTTATACAATTGTCGTATCTCGTATGTATGTTGCCCAAGTCAAAAAGCACTCTGCCCTTTTATATTTACTTTATACAAAGGATCCCAATACTCATTTTCCTTTAATATCATTGAAATGATTGATT
>CAYTMN010000044.1:0-1966 GCA_964438925.1 uncultured Candidatus Peribacteria bacterium | reverse complement strand
AAATAGTGCTTTTTTTGTTCTGAATTAGCCATTACAGGGTGGGTACGAAAATTGATTCCCTGTTCTTGAAGATCACTTAAAATTTTTGGTGTTTTGACGTCTTTTCTTAGTTCTGTTCTCTGAACTCTACAGTTCTCTTCTATCTCACAAGATGTTTTTCTTTTTCTTTCTTTTACTGTTGCAAGTTGCACATCTGTAACTCTAGAAGGAGTTCTTACCTTTTTTGGAGGGGTAACTTCTTGATTCCAAAAAGGAGTTACTAACGATCAAGTTTCCCCTTCAGTTTTTTTAGGCTTTTTTTTAGGTTTCTCGTCCCTTGCAAATTGTTTCTCCCAAAATTGTTCTGAGTAATTCATACAAATATATTAGGATAATCTTTTCCCATCTGGACTATACCCCATAACTCAAAGTATTCGCCTTGGAGTTCTAAAACGTGCTATTGCAGATTCATATTGGGCAAGAGGAATAGGTCCTAATGTATGAGTATTTCCTCGTCCTGCAGGTAGATATGGATCAAGAACAAACCATTCTGCTCATTTTTTAAACGCTACTGCTCTATGTTTATGCATCTGTCATCATCCAGCAGAGCTAGTACTGTTTGTAAATATTTCCATAAATGTAGCATTTCCTGGAGGAGTTGTTGAACCATTTCCACCTCAAAAATAGTTTGCGAATATATCTTTTGCATCTCACTGAGGAATAGTAATTCAGAAATTTCTCGCGGCGTTGAGTCTCGCTGTTTTTGAACACTCTGTTGTTCCTGATGCACTTTTCGTTGCACTAACTGATCTGATTCCTGAAACATCTAGGTCAAATGTAGATAACTGACTCAATACCGTTTCTTTTTCTTTATCCTTATTTTTATCACTTCTTGATGTATACAGTTGTTCTAGTATCTCTTTTTCAGCTTTTATATCGTATTTTCCATCTTCTTGTTTTTTATACTTTGCCAAAAGTTCTTTCACTTTTTCAAAAGATGCAGACTCAAGACCTTCTTTTCTTATAGTACTCAAAAGAGCATTTTGCGTTACTATAGAAAACTTTTGCATCCCTTCTCCACCTATTTTTTGAGTGAGAGTTTCTTTTATAAACTCATTTTCTAGATTTTTAAATTCTTCTTTTTTCTTATCAGTTCCTACAGCTTCAAGCCATAGTTTCTTAAAGTCTTCTGTTTTAAAAAACTCATCTTCTTTTCCTTTCCAGTTTTCAGGAATAGTGAAAAGTTTTGGATACTTCCCAATAAATTTTTTAAGATTATCTCATGAAAGTCCATAGGTTCCGTACGTACCTTTTGATATATCAACATTTTCAGGTTTTTTTCCGTCCTCTTCAAATATATTATTGAGTCCTCAAAGAGTCATACCTCTTTCTCAAAACACTCTATCTCCATATTGTGCCGCTTGTTCTCCAGTAGCACCCACAAGATTTACTCAAAATATCTTTCAAATAAATTCAAGAATCTTCTTCACTAATGGAGAAGTTCCATTCTCAGCTAAGGTTCTCATAGCACCTGTTGGTGCTGAGCGCATCAAGAGTGGCATTTGTCTTGCAATAATCTCTTCTTTTTCTTTTTGAGGAAGTGACTCATCTATTTTATGAAATGCTCTTTCTCATAGATTTTCTAGAATAATATTTTCAAGGATTGCATCTCTTCATTCTGGAGTCCTTCTTTTCTCATTTTCTTCTTCTGGGAGATCATCTGCTTCTTCAAGTTTGCTTCAAGCAAGTCCTATGAGAGCATCTTCATTGAGTCCTCTTTCTTTCGCTTTTTTTATAATCTCTCTTTGTATATCTGTTTTTCCTTCAAGTCCTGCATCTATTTGTTCTGAAAGTTTTTTCATGTCATTTGCATCTCTGGTAGTTCAAACAGTTACTTTCGCATCTGTTTTTCCATCTACCTCTTCGATTTTGAGTATTTTTCCAGTAGTCATGTCTCTAAACTCTCCTTTTAGTGAACCTCCAATAC
>CAYTMN010000043.1:6220-9879 GCA_964438925.1 uncultured Candidatus Peribacteria bacterium | reverse complement strand
GAGCTCACCACGAAGATATAAAAACAAAGGCTACTCTTATGGGGGCAATCTATATGATAGTTATGGCAGACTTTTCTATGTCTTTGGACAACGTTTTAGCAGTAGCTGGAGCATCTCATGGAAATATTGTAGCCCTTGGAATTGGACTTATTGCCTCTATCGTACTTATGGCTTTTGCTTCAAATCTCATAGCGAACTATTTAGATAAGTATCCTCAAATCCAGTGGGTTGGACTACTTGCTATCCTCACAGTTGCGATGTGAATGGTATATGAGGGAGCGATAGATATAAATGGGCATATAACACAATTTAACGTTCTCCCAATGGTAGTATTTATCGTAGGAACAATATTTGTAGTACTCCAACAAAAATACATACCACCTCTCGCTGAAGAAAAGATTCAAAACTGGATGCACTCAAACTATATGGCAGTTATAAGCGGATTTCTCATACTTTCTCTTTTGAGTATATTTTTCTGAGATACTATAAAAACATATATCTTTTCTCACGTAGCGATACTCTATACCGTACTTTTCATCTTTCTTTTTGTCATACTAGAGATGTTTTCTCTTTCAAAGAAAGCCAAAAAACAACACTCAATGATGGAAAAAGTGAAATCTTTACTTTAAGTCAATTCCTTGATAGTTTTTGAGTCAAATGGCAGTAAATCAGTGTTTTTTGAGTCTCTCAGCGTGCAGGTTTGAAGTGTATACTCAGTCAACAGATACTTCTTTTCCGCGTTCACTTGTATAGGAAAAAGGGGAAAGTTCAGAGAGATAGTATTTAAATATTTCTTCAATTGAAAGCTCTTTTTTAGACTTTAGATGTGAAATATAGGCAACCCTGTACACATAGTTTTCAGTTACGTAGTATCATTTACGTATTTGCGCTAAGATGGTTTTAAGTCATTTACGAATGGCACTGTTTCATAGGCCTTTTTCATTGAGATTGTCTTCTAAAACACAACGAATCTCTATAGTATTTACTCAAAGAGATGATCAAAAGTTATACTTTCCTTGAAACTTTATATCTTGATAATCATCACTGGTTCCTGTTTTTTTTACTTTATTGAGTTTTCTGAGTACATAGATAAATGCTCCTGTTAAAAAGTCTCAGTATTTTGTAACAAAATCTTCAATATCTTTTTCATCTAAAAGGGACTTTTGACGAAACTCAAACGCTTCCAAAAAAGAATGCATCAAATGAGTATCTACTTCAGTTCAACTGTACGGCATTTCACTCAGATACGCTGTACGGTTTGGAGCTATATATTTTTCAAAGAGAATAAATAAAAAAAACATAATATCTTCTTTTGTTTGAAAGATATATTCAACTCATAAAATATCGTTGAAAATACTTTCATCATTTTCTTTAGGATTTCCGATAAGTTTTTGTTCACAACTAAATATGTCTTTTGCTCGAGAACGTTTTTTATAAGGAACTCTATGAGTTTCATCGTTGAGACTTATTTCAAAAAATCATGTTGAAATACCATTTTCATCATCTCCTCCATCTGGTATAAAATCTTGTGCAATTTTTGACTCTAGTTTTTTTAGATACTGGTCTCACTTTGCTACAGTTTTTTTGTGGAGAGCATAGTTAAAACAGACCATATGTTTGAGTATCTCACAGTATACATGACGAAAAACTCACTCACGCATCGTTCTAGTGAGAAAAGTTTTTACATCATCAAATGTTTCAAATCGAAATTTTTTGAGTTCTTGAGGAACATTTTTAAAGTATATGTAGTTATAGGCATACAGACTATAGTTGAGGGTAGAGTTGAGTCTTTTGAGCACTTTTTGCTCGTACTCAGGGTCAGTTTTCGCAGTATTTTTTAAGTAAAAAAATACATCTAAAGCTTCACGTATTTTTTCATCATCTAGTTTTCCTCATTTCCCTATGAGGTCTATTCAGTTGAGTGTAGGGAGGTCGATACTTGAGATACTATAATGACATTTTTTATTTCATGTTTCTGTTTGAGCTTCTTCAGTCAGAGTTCTTTGATATCCGATTCATCGTGAAAGAGCCCTTTGTACTTCGTTTGGAACATCATATAGTGGAGTTATTCCTCCTCAAGGGATATTGGGTAAGTACTGAATAAATCTTCTTCCCATAGGTTTTTCATGGTCTCAAACTTTATCACTATAAAAATCTTCAAAGTCATATCAAAGACCTTGTTCTATGCCAGACTTCTCTAGTCCTTTTCTCGTTCAAGGAGTTGCAGAGGTGATTTCAGCAAGTTTAACCATATGGAAACAAAAATTACAGCGGAGAGTATTATACCATATTAAAAAATCAAGTCAATAAATGAAGCAAAAAACACTGTAAAAACAATTGCTTTTGACCTCATTTTTCTTAGTCTTTTGTACTGTTATATTATTATACTCGATTATGAAGCAATGGTTCGTACAAATACTTGTGATATGTGTTGCGGGATTCACTCCTCTAGGAGTATTTGCAAATACTTGAGAAACAGCTCCAGAAAGCAAGACTTTGTATTTTTCGGTATTTACTCGTGAAAACTGTGTACACTGTATTGAACTCAAAACCTTTTTAGGAAAACATTTTTGAACAGGCTCTTCTGTACAACCAAAGTACTACGAGATAGATATTCCAGAACAAAAAAATCTGTTCAATGATTTTACTACAAAAAATAACCTTTCAAAGATTACTCCTATTATCCTCGTTGGAAATGAAGTATTTGAGTGATATCAAAGTGATGATACTACAGGACAACGCATACTTGAACTGACAAAAACTCTTGAAAAGAGTAGCTATTTTGAGAGCTTTTCTTGAGATATAAAAACTGGTGTTGCAGGTATCTGATGTGGAGATGATGGGGCTTCTTGTAGTCCTACTGAACTCTGACTTCTTACCTCGTATCAGTCTCAAAAGAGTCAACTCAACATAAAACTTCCATTTTTTGGAGTTGTAGATATGAAGCAGTACTCTTTGTTCTTTTTAGCGGCTATATTAGGATTTATAGATGGTTTCAACCCTTGTGCTATGTGGGTACTGATTATGTTTCTTTCTATTCTTATGCAGTCAGGTTCTAGAAAAAAGATGATGCAAATAGCGTGAACATTTATCTTTGCTGAGACGATTATGTACTTTCTCATACTCAATGTGTGGTACAAAACTTGGGACTTTGTACAACTCGACAGCATCGTAACTCCTATCATAGGAGTACTCTCAGTTGGTGCTGGAGCATACTTTATATATGAGTTTTTTACCAACAAAGATGGTGAGTGTAAAGTTACTTCCGTAGACCAGAAAAGAGCTATCACGCAAAGGATAAAAAACATAGTGACAGCTCCTATGAGTTTTGGAGTATTTCTTGCAACTATCGGTATAGCTTTTTCAGTAAACATTATTGAGTTTGCTTGTTCTATAGGTATTCCTCAGGCGTTTACGAAACTCCTAGAGATGAGCAATCTCCAATTTATGGAAAAACAGATGTATGTACTTCTCTATTCTCTTTTCTATATGATAGATGACTTTATCGTATTTGGAGTAGCTATTTACGCTTTCCAGTATCTCCATCTCACAACAAAATATACTCGTTACTGCTTAGTCATTTGAGGAGTGATCATGATGATTCTTTGATACTTCTTTATCTTCAACCCAAGTGCTCTCAAGCTGTTAATCGCCTAGAT
>CAYTMN010000043.1:0-6210 GCA_964438925.1 uncultured Candidatus Peribacteria bacterium | reverse complement strand
ATAACCTCTATCTTTTTGGAAAATAGCTATGAAACAACACATTTTAAGAAACAAAAAAATACTTCTCATACTTGTGTGAATACTCGCTATTTTTTATATAGGATTTATTCGATTTGCTCTTCCATATCCCTTTATGGCATACGAAAACTATCATGGGATAGAGTTTTTGAACCAGATATATGGAAACCAACCTTGCAGTATTTCTTGTTACTCATTCCAAAACTTTTTCCAAGACATAACAAATACTACTCCATGAAACTGACCCGATAGCGGATTTGTTCCTCGATTGATGTATGGTCCTCTGGTACAAATATTCTCTCAACATCACTTTGTTGTACTCTATGTTCAAGCATTTCTTTCTATTGTCACAGCATTATTTCTCTCTATGTCTGGGTATTTTATTTTTCAAAGAAATGTACTTTTTGCAGCGATATTTTTTCTTGTTTGCATCACGTTTCCATACAACATAAAGTATGGACTTACAGAGGACTACTATGTAGTTGGAAACTTTTTTGCATCACTATGACTCCTAAGTGCAGTACTCTATGCTTGGAGTACTCAGTTTCGATATGCGGTACTTTTTCTTGTAGCTATGGCTGGAGCTATATACACAAGAGACCTCTATATGCTTACTCTACCTCTTATCTTTGTAGCATTTTTATACACTACGAGATACGCAAAAACGTTTCAGACTATTTTTTCAAACTATAGGTTCTATATACTTACATGAGCACTTCTAGGCATCATATTTCATAGACTCCCATATATCTTTTGATCAACCATAAAGTTTTGATGAACAGAACCTATTGTACTATCTTTGACACAAAGACTAGAAAAGTTTTCGTACTTTTACGACTTTTTTCCACTCACATATGAAGTCTTTATACTTATAGCTATCATATACTCTTTCTCTAAGTTTAGGAGACTTGTTTACGCGTTTCCTCTCTATATGTATGTTTGAGGATTGCTCTACTTTTATTCTCAGATGCAGATCATGGAGATGGCGCTGTTACGACATACACATCTACTAGTTCCTATACTTTTGAGTGCCGTATCTTTTGGGATATATATAGCGTATAAGGGACTGTGAGAAGTATCAAAAAAGGGAGCTAAAATAGGAGCAATTATGTGAATTTCTTGTATTCTTTGTATTCCATATTTTTATAAAGAACAAATCCAACACCTCTATAACGTACAACAAGAAGCTCTTTTTATTGAGCAAAATATCTCACATTTACCTGATAGATTTCTTTTATTTTTTCCAGATCGGAAATGAAATACAACGTACGTATTTCCAAGCTATATGTTTAAGAGTAAAGAAAATACAGATATATTTATTATGAAAATAGGAGATTTCAAAAATATTGAAGGAATAGAAAAATCAAGAGACTCTATCTTTTATCTTTCAACTGCCTGCTACATATTTCCTTTTGAGAAAAATCCTGAACATAAAACAATACAAGATGATTGCCAGTATGTGCTTGATACATACACGCTTGAGCCTATCGCTGAAAAAAAGATGAAAAAAGAGTCATATGTATTTCCTATAAACTCTACACTAGACACTATAACTATAGGGTTCTATAAGGTCCTTTCTAAAAAAGAAAACAAATAGTACTTACGCATTTTATAAACAAAAAATGAATATTCTCATCGCTGGTGGCGCATGATTTGTCTGAAAGAGATTGGTCGAAAAACTTTTAGAGTTATGACATACTATCATAGTTCTTGATAAGTCATCTCTTTCTATTTCACATACAAACCTCAAAGTGTATGTAAAAGACTTGTCTGTTGAGTCATCACTTTGAGATATACAAGAGAGTATAGATGTAGTGGTTGACTGTATAGGGAGACAGTATGTAGATACAAAAGTTCCGAGGTTTTGACAAGAGCAGTTTTTCGACGAAGTAAATGTCTGAGTAACGAAAAAACTCGTTACTTTTTCAGCAGAAAAAAAAGTAAAACACTTTATATACCTCTCTTCTGACATGGTGTATGGAGTTCCAAAAAACTTTCCTCTGACAGAGTCTCACCCTTGCTCACCTATAGGGGAGTATGGTGCATCAAAACTCAAGGCAGAAGCACTTGTTGAGAGTTTCAGTGAAACACTATGAAGTACACTGATTCTCAGACCGAGATTTATCATCTGACCAGGGAGAGGAGGAGTATTTGCACATCTACTTTCACTTTTCAGACATCATCTACCAGTGCCACTTCTGGGGAGTGGGAACAACATGTATCAGATGATTCATCGAGATGATGTGGTGGATTTTATCATCCTCTCTATTGAAAAAAACATCACAGGTACGATACATCTTGGTTCAAAGTTTCCGATAACTTTTTTGGAGATATATGACACTATCAAAAAAACAACGTGATCACACTCCATCGTGTTTCCAACATCGCACACACTCAATACCTATGTGTTTCGTTTTTTTGCATTTTTAGGTTTTCCACTTCTGCATAAAGAGCAGTACCTCATAGCAGATAAAGACTATGTACTCGATACTACAAAGGCAGAGAGTTATGGATGGAGTGCAAAAGTGTCCGATAAACAAGCTATAGTTGAAGCAATACAAAAAAACATATGATAGAGCAACTTCGGTATTTCCTGATTTCTATGAGACCCAAACAGTGGATAAAAAATGGGATCATTTTTATTCCGCTTATATTTTCTGGTTCTCTGACAAACCTTCATCTATTGTATCAGGCGAGTATCGCATTTTTTGTCTTTTCATTTTTAGCTTGTTCTCTCTATGTCATAAATGATATCGTAGATAGAGAAAGTGATAGAAAACACACCAAAAAACAACACCGACCTATAGCAGCCTGAAAACTCAGGAGTACGTTTGCACTTATTGCTTCACTCTGCTTGAGTGTCTTGAGTCTTTGAGGCGCATATGTTTTCTTTTCTGCTTGAGTACTCTCACTATTTATTCTCTATGTATGTAACACGCTTATCTACGTTTTTTTCCTCAAAAAAATAGTATTTCTCGACGTTTTAAGTATTGCGTTTGGATTTATTTTGAGAGCAGGTATCTGAATCTATGTTATACAAGTGAGCTTTTCTTGGTGGCTCATCATCGTCGTATTTATTGGAGCTACTATCTTGTGACTTCTAAAACGCTATCAAGAGATACAGTTATGAGTATCATCTCGAACTATTCTCTGAGACTATAAAAAATACCCTCTAAAAGAGAGTATTATGTTTTTTTCAGCTATTTTGATAGTCTTGTATATGGTGTATACATTTCGCTCTGTTCAACCAAAGATATTTATTGTGACGATTCCATGTATCGTATTTGGCGTCTGGAGATTTTTGTATTCTATATTTTCTCTCAAAAAGTATAGTGCAGGGTTTGAAGATATTATCTTTGAAGATCGCTATATCATCGCCGATATTATCGTATATATTCTTGTAGTTATAGGACTTATTTACTTGGGGTAGTTTCTGCTGTTTTCACTACACACTCATTTCCTTTGTTGTAGTAGTCATCAGTACTACATGTTCCAAGTTTTCCTGGGAGCTCACACTCAACAGGGTTTTTGCTCAAGTGTACCACTCCTCCAGTAACTGCACAAAACACATCTGCTTCAGTTTTATATATCGAGATATTTCTTCCTCCTTTTTTACAATCCCCACGCATCATTGCCCATTCTTCACACTGTCTGTTTTCTTTAAATACACATACATTGTATTGACCTCCATTAGGCTGTGTTTTCGCTTCAAGCATTCCTCATTGGTCCGTACAGTTTTTTGACGCAGGGTTTGCTAGCCCTACAGTTTCGCTTGTAGTTCCTGTACTTGTAGGAGTTGTTGTTTTTACTTCTATTCCACCACTTTGTGTTTGTGTTGTTGAACCAGTCAGTATATTAGCAGGTTTCGATGCTCCCATAGAACAGCTCGCGAGTAAAAGTGCAGCGGCAAGTATAGCGTATTTTTTCATATGTCTCTATATAGAATTAAGTAGGCTGAGTATAAAGATTCTCACAAAAAATGCAAAAGGGAAGCAGCTATTTTGTGTAGATTACGTTGTCGTCTCCTTCTGTTTCTGGAGGAACACTTTCTCTGTGAAAAATTCTACGAAATATTTTTGCGGTTATCTCTACTTGTTTTCCTTCAAGTTGGAAAATGACAGGATCATTGTCTGCGAGTGAAAAAAAATGTTCTATAAACTTTGGAGTACAATCAATTTTTGCAGGTACAGAAAAACCGTATCGAGCAGCCATCTCAGGATGCATCTCTAGATGTACGGTATTTTCAGGCTCTTCTTTTTTTACTTTAGGAGTCGCATCAGCTAGTGGAATATCTTTTCTCTTTGGATACGTTTCTCACGGTACTTTTTTAATCGATTGTTTTCTTTTTTCACTCAAACTACCAACGAGAACAGGGGAGTAGTAGGCTATCATAGATGCCAATGTAGACTCTATATGTTCATGATAGTTAAAAAATCACTCAAATATTTCTAGCTCTCTGAGTCTTTCAAGCTGACTTGCTACCTCTTGAGGTATAAATATTTCTTTCCTGACTCCCAAAAACCACTCGAGATTTTCAAGAAAATGGCTTAGATAAATCATACTTGATATAAAGACCTTCTCGCACATTTCTAGAGTATTGTATACTAGAAACCCATCTTTTTTCTCTTCTACAGGTGTAGATGGTACCTCTTCATTGTGAGGCTTAGGAGTTTTAGGAAACTCAACTATCTGTGCATCACCAGTCTGAGTTTCACCTTTTGGAGATTTGTGTTTTTTTTGTACTTTTTCGTAGTCATACTTGAGAGTAAATCTTCTCCCATCTTCTCCAACCGATTCAAGTGTGAGTCATAAACTGTGTGTATTGTGGAGAGTTCCGTCTTCATCACTCTCTTTTTTTTCTACATCTCGTGATGTGTGGAGGTTGAGAGTACTGTTAAAACTTTGGTGAGCTCGTTCCCTCATAAACAGCTTTGTTATGGTGTTTCGAGTTGCTGTGTCGTTGAAGTAACCTGAAAAATATATCTCGAGTTCCAGCTCACTCATAGCTTTAGGGTCAGGAGGAGTATGGTTCACTCCGATGATCATACTTCCACTATGTTGGAGTGTTTTTTGGTGACGTGTGACGATATTTTTTGCAACTGGTACTCCCACAAGTTGAGATACAGTATTGCTCGTTTGGTCAGACACAAGAGTCAAGTGTTGTCTATTTTTTGGGAAAAATACAGATGAGTCCAAGAGTCAGAAAAATCATAGTAACTCTTGTTGTATGCGTGGATCTTCTTGTGATAATTTTCGTATAAGAGCAGAGCTTTTTTCTAGTTCATGTTTTCTTACAGCTTCATAGGCATCAAAACTCATACATCAACTATCAGAAAATAAATATATATCTTTTCTAAAATTAAGGTATAATATAGTTAGTTAAAAATATTTTTCAAGTGAATCTTTAAGGTTGAAGGAAGATGAAGGTTTCTTAAAGAAGAAGTAAAAAAGTAAAAACTTTTTTCTGCTATAGGGTTATTACTAAAATGAAGCTAGAAACTCGTCTTGAAGCCATGAATGAATATTTCATATGTCCATATTGATAAAACTGGAAGTAAAAAAAGTCCAATTAAAAATAAAGTGACGCACACTATTGATACAAATGTATTATTTGTTTTTACTCTTAATAGAAGATTTAAAAAGGCTATATCTATAAAAATAAAACTAATAGGATAGAGAAAGTGAAAAAGAAAAAATGCTTCGGCGCTAGCATCTAGAAATAAAGGCCAAAAAAGACTTAGAAGAGTGAGTATCAAAAAAAATATAGATCCCTTGAAATACATATCTTTTTGTTTTTTGACTTGAGGTTGAGTATGAAAAAACATAATAAAACTATTATATAGTAATGACTTAAAGATACCTTTACTAAAGAAGTGTAATATTTTTTTATACTTTTTCAAATACATAAGAACTCTCAAAAAAAAAGACCTACACGAATGTATGTCTTTTTTGAAAATCAAAAATTATTTTTGATCTTTTGTTTCTGTAGTAGGTTCTGCAACTGGTGCTGCTGTCTCAACTTTCGTTTCAACTGGTGTTTCAACCTTTTTTTCTTCTGACATAGTTCCTGTAGATTAGGAAATAAAACTGCATCTAAATCTTTTTACGTAATGAGACTTTTAAGCAGTCCGAATAGTACTCTATAAACATCATATCCCTAAAGTTTTATATATTCCCCATAGACGAAAGAGG
>CAYTMN010000042.1:0-10010 GCA_964438925.1 uncultured Candidatus Peribacteria bacterium | reverse complement strand
ACTCTATAAACATCATATCCCTAAAGTTTTATATATTCCCCATAGACGAAAGAGGGAAAGGTGGTGAGGGGGCAATAAAAAAATCCCATAAAGGGATTTTTGTAGGTTTTAACTGGCAGCCCCACTAGGAGTCGAACCTAGCACGCAGGATTTGGAGTCCTGAATTATACCGATTAACTATGGGGCTATAATTATTTTTTAACTTTTTTTGTTTTTATCTTTATATACAAATTCCGATCACATTTTAGCTATTTTTATAATAAACCAAACAAATAAAACTAAAGAAACGGGACCAGAGATAGGGAAAGTAGATATATATGCCCAAAGTATTAGTTCAAAAAATCACAGTCTCAACTCTAAATCCATGAAAGCAAAAGTCGTTGGAGTAAAAAAGGTAAATAAGAGAAGGACAATAAATAAGAAAATATATATTGACCTTCTCATACCTTCTAAACTATATCTTAAATCTGTAAAATGCAGATAAAGTATTTTCACCGATAAAGTCTTTTACTTTTTGTTCAGGATTCATAACGAATGCTTGCTCAAGAAGAGAAATCTCTTCTTTAAACTTATTCATCTTTCCTCCGATAATTTGTTCCAAAACTTGGTCTGGTTTTCCAGCAAACTTTGGATCGTTCTTCATCATCTCGAGTTGGATAGTCTTTTCTTTTGCAAGTACTTCCTCACTTATTTCACTTGGTGAGAGATAGTCAGGGTTAGTTGCAGTAGCGTGCATAGCAACACCTCTGAGTTTTTCTCCGTCAACTCCAGCATCTTTTGCTACTATAACAGCAGCAACTTTTGCGTTAGAGTGGAGGTAGTATCCTACTGTTCCTCCAGATATGATCTTTACATCTTTTATGTTGATGTTTTCTCCCATCTTGAGTACGTATTCAGCTTTTTCAGCTTCCATCTTTACTCTTGCAGCTTCTTCGTTGTTTTCAGTCTTTAGCATACCTATAAAGTCAGCTACCATTTTATGATAGTCTGGAGTATTTGCTACGAAGTCAGTCTCACATTGAGCTGATACTACGTATGCTGTACCTCCTACTACTTCTATTCCGATAGCTCCTTCACTTGTTTGTCTGTCAGATGCCTTTGCAGCTTTTGCAAGACCTCTTTTTCTGAGTACATCGTGAGCAAGCTCCATATCTCCGTTTGTTTCTTCTAGTGCTTTTTTACACTCTATCATAGAGATACCAGTAGCATCTCTAAGTTCCTTTACTTGTTGTGCAGTTACTGCCATAGGGAATTGAGGTTAAAAATTAAAATTATTTCATGTTTTTTTGTATCTGTTTATCTATTTCTTCAAACTGCTCTATATGAACGTCTTTTCCATGGTATGCCATATATCAAAGATATGCTGATACACCAAGGTAAATAAATCCAAAAAATCATCCAAACCCGATTCACAAAATAGAGAGTATCGCACTAAATACGAGATATCCAAAAAGGAGTATCATACCGTATGATATGTGCTTTTTGAGCTCTGGAGTTTTGTGTTCTTCTATGAAAAAAAGTACTACAGCCATGAGAGGAACATAGGCAAGAGCGTGCTTGAACTTGTCCTTATTTGCTTGTTCTGTTTTTTCAGTGTTGTTTGGTTGTTGAGGAGCAGTCATAGGAAATGAGTTAGAAAACGATTACTTTGCAGCTTTTTTAGCTGGTGCTTTTTCTTCTTCGTCTTTCTTTGGAGTCAGTTTCTTTTCTCCCGATACTTTTTTTGGTTCCATCTTGAGTACTTTTGGTCCTTCAGATGCAACTCCAGTAGGAGCAGCCATAGCAGGAGCAGTTCCAAATGCTGATTTGAGTTCCTTAGCTAAAAATTGGAGAGATTTTACAGAGTTTGTATTTGCAGGGATGATGTTTTTTACAACAAGATCATCACCGTTTGTATTTGCGATAGCAATAACTTCAATCCCAAGAGTTTGAGCTTCTTTTACAGCTTGTTTTTCATAAACACTATCAACTACAAATAAAATATCTGGAGTTTTCTTGATTTCCTTAAGACCGCTATATGCAAGGTTAAGTTTTTCAAGTTCAAGCATTTTAGATGCTTTTTCTTTTTTTGTATAGATATTGAAAGCACCTACTTCAGCATCTTTTAAGAGCTTGATGTATGTACCGATTCTTTTTCTAATAGTTTTAAAGTTAGTAAGAAGTCCAGGTACCCATTTTTCAGAAACATATGCACATCCAGTATCTTCAGCAAGTTTTTTCCATGCGTCTCTTCCTTGGAGTTTTGTAGCTACTATAAGTACTTTCTTTCCACTTTTTACAGCTTCAGTGATCTCTTTTTTTACTTCTTCAAGTTTCTCAACAGTCTTTACAAGGTTGATGATGTGAACTCCATTTGTAGAACCATAGATATATGGTTTCATTCTTGGGTTCCAAAAGTTGATCTTGTTTCCGATATGTAAGAGATTATCAAACATTGATTTTAAAAGTTCTTTTTCCATAGTGTTGTTATTGGGTTAGTCCTTAAATAAATATTTTATAGAATCATCTTGTACGGTATTTTCACGAAAGTGAATCAGGAGGTACAATCATCGTATAAAATGTGGGAGTAAGATGCCAAACTGGCCTTTTCTTACTCAGCTTTTTTAGCCTTAGTTGTTTTCTTAGCTTTTGGAGCTTCTTCAGTAGCTTCTTCAGCTGTTTCTTCAGTTGCTTCTTCTTTTTTAGCCTTAGTTGTTTTCTTAGCTTTTGGAGCTTCTTCAGTTCCTTCAGCTGGAGTTTCTTCTAGTCCTTCTGGAGCAGGAGTCATAGCCTTTATAGAAAGACCGATTCTCTTCTCATTAGGTTCAAAGTTGATAACTTTTGCTTCGATTTCTTCACCAACCTTGATATGGTCTCTTATGTCTTTTACCACACCGTGAGCGATCTCAGAAAGGTGAATAAGTCCTTGGATTCCTCCATCGAGTTCCATAAACGCACCAAATTGTGAGATGCGAGATACTGGAGCCTTGATGATATCACCAATCTTGTATTTGCTTGCAAGTACATCCCATGGATTTTCCTTGAGTCTCTTGATAGAGAGAGATATCTTGTCTTGTTCAAGACCGATAATCTTTACCTTTACCTTTTGACCTACCTTAGCAAACTTAGAAGGATTGTTCACATGTCCCCAATCGATTTCAGAAACGTGTACAAGACCTTCAAGTCCGTCAAATGTAACGAAAAGTCCATATGTAAGTATACCACTTACTACTCATTCTACTATATCTCCTTCCTTGAGTGTCTCAAGAGCTTTGCTTCTCTTTTCTTCGATAGCAGCTTTTTCAGAGAAGATAATCTTTTTTCCATTTTCATCTACGTTGATAACTCTTACTTTAAAATCTTTTCCGATAAGTCCTCTAAGGTGTTCAAGAATCTTTTCTGGATTTGCTCCTTCAACTCTTGGGTAGTGAATAGGAGTAAGTTGAGAAACTGGGATAAACCCCTTAAGACCATCAATATCTACAAGAAGACCTCACTTGTTTGCTTCAGTAGGGCGAACAGTGATAACATCTCCACTTTTAAAGTATTTACCGAGGTTAGAAAGACTCTTGATTTGGCTTGCTCTTTTAAGAGAAAGTATAAGAAGTCCTTTTTCAACACTATCCCCAAGTACCATTACTTCAATAGGGTCACCTTCGTTGATAGCGTTAATATCTACCGTATTTCCAAGTTCTTTACTGATAACAAGACCAGTAAATTGGTTGTTAACATTCACAAGAATGTTTTTCTTTTCGATTTTTACGACAGTACCAGAGATTACTTCTCCCTCTTTAGGGTATTGTATCTCAGGTGAGTCTTTAAACAGCTCTTCAAACAGAGCCAATCCGTTTTTTGCAGTCATTGCAAAATTATAATTAAGAAATAAAAATTGGTAAAATAAAATGTTTACCTGCAAAACCTTAAAAATTTAAGATTTCAAGCTAAAAATTTTATGGGGTACCCGAAGGGGCTCGAACCCTCGACCTCCAGAGTCACAATCTGGCGTTCTAACCAACTGAACTACGGGTACCATACATGTATTTTAAAAGAGCAAAGCTATCATCGACTCTGGCCCTTCCAGAGGAACGCTGACTGTATGGTCAGTGGCTTCTCACCAACTGAAGCTAGATTGTACCATACACTTTCTCAAACTGCAAAAGAACACTTGTTTTGTAGTGTAGCTATTTAAAGCCAAATCTATACAAAAAACAACGCACCTACTGTGAAGTGCGTCGCAAGTATATGAAAAATGGCTTTTAAGTCAAAAGAAAAAAAGACTATTTTTTTCAAGAAAGTATGTATTTCATAGAGTAGAAAATCACTCCGAAAATAATAAAGTGGATAACAAAGTTGAGAAGAGTATCTACAGCTGACTGAGTTTGTTGGTCTATAAGGTAAAAGTCATAACACATAACAAAGGCAAACAGTACCCAGATAAAGGTCGAAAGCATACTCTCAGGATTGCAAAGAAGAGAGTGTTTTTTTCCTGTATGTACAGACTCCACATGTGCGTGAGTTGCTGCCACTACTTTTTTTACTGGAACCGTTTTTATAGGAGAGTCACTTGTAAGAGCAGTTTTTTTCGCTGCTACTTTCTTTGTTACTACTTTTTTTGGAGCAGCTTTTTTAACAGCTTCTTTTTTTATAGGCGATACTTTTGATACATTTGTTTCTTTTTTTACTACAGATTTTACAGGAGAGGTAGGAGCTTTTACTTTCTTTGGTGCAGCTTTTTTTGGAGCTTTTACAGCAGTCTTTTTTGCCGACTTTGTAGCCATAAAAATAAGAGTTAAAAAAATAATTTATGAACTATAATTTCCTACAAATATTAGGAGGAGTACTACTAGTATAACGAAAATTTCTTTTTTGCTAGGTTTTTCTTTAAAAAGTATAAAACTAAAAAATACACTCATCGCAAGAGACATCATACCAAACAGAGTTGCTTGTACTACTCAGAGCTCACTTACCATAAAAAATCACATAAATCCTATGAGTAACCGGGCCACACTTTCAAGAGTAATGAACGCATGCATCTTAGGTGTAGAGTCCTTTACCAGATGCACTTGTTTTGAGTATATCACGACAGCAATCACGACTAGAAATGCTATAAAGTTGCTATAAAACATCGAAGTAAGAGGGGTCGTATATTTTAAGATATAGGCTCATATATTTGCGTCAATCGCCAAAATAAACGACCCGATCATAAACGAAAGACAATACTTGTTGAACCTCATTTTTTTGAAGTTAAAACTCGAAATGAGGAGGAGAGAACCTGCAAGAAGCGCACATAAAAAAGAGATAAACTGTGTATCACTAAAAAGAGCAAATCAAAACATAACCGTAAAGATAGTATAAAACTCTCAGTATGGCGCTAAAACACTTACTTTTTCAAATTTGTAAGAGTACTGGTAGAAAAACTGAGCACTTGTGTTGAGTACACTTGAAAGCACATAGAGTCATAAAATCCAGTACCCAACACTAATAATATTTTCTTCCATTTGAAAATATTTCCCTATAAATAGGGCAACGATAGCGAGGAGAATAGAGTAAAACCGTGATATAAACTGGTATACCTTGTCAGGTATTTTTCCTTTACTGAAAACGATAGAGATCTTGTAAGATACGTCCCCCAATCATTGTAATATGGCTCAAATGAGTCAATAAATCATACAGTGTAGTTTGTTTTCAATTCTAACAATAATTGTAAAACTACAAAAACTTTTTTATTTTTTATAGTTTCTTTGTATTATTTACAAAAAGTATGAACACAACTCCAAAGTTACATCCTTCTTGGTTACAAGCATTAGGCACTGAGTTTCAACAGCCATATTTTCAAGATATCAAAGCAAAATTGGTAGAAGATATTCAAAATGGAAAAACACTCTATCCTCCTATGTCACTTATCTTCAACGCTTTTAACTCTACTCCGTTTGATACTGTAAAAGTCGTTATCCTGTGACAAGACCCATACCATGGGCAAAGTCAGGCACATGGACTTTCTTTCTCAGTTCAAGATGAAGTCCCTTTTCCTCCAAGTTTGAAAAATATATTTAAAGAGATACATAGTGATATAGGAACGCCTATACCAAAAAGTGGCAATCTCGAAAGGTGGGCAAAACAAGGAGTACTTTTACTCAACGCTTCTTTGACCGTTCAAGAGGGAGTACCTATGAGTCATGCAACTATCGGTTGGGAAAAGTTTACTGACAGAGTTATACAAACTCTTTCGGAAAAAAGAGAATGACTCGTTTTTATCCTCTGGGGAAACTTTGCAAAGAGTAAAAAACCACTTATAGATACTTCAAAACATAGTATTTTAGAGTCTTCACACCCTTCTCCTCTCTGAGCTCACAAATGATTTTTTGGTTGTAAACATTTTAGCAAATGCAATGCACTCTTAGCTCAGATGTGAAAAGAAGAGATTGTTTGGTAGGATTAAATTTTCATTAATAAAAAATCGAGTAAAAAGTAAGAATTTTATAAAAGACAAAAAATGCCAAAAAAATGGGCATTTTTTTGAGTTCTTTTTACAAGTATGTTACCATAGAGATATAGTTTTTAACCAAAGTACTATGAAAGTAGCTCAAAAAGAATTCACAATGGAAGAAGGATGGAAAGATATTACGACTCAAGATATCGACCCAACATTATTTCAACTCGTACTTGCTTTTGGTAAGGACACACTTATTACAAATCCATCAGTATTTGCACAACTTAAAGCATTTTATCCAAATGCACAAATAGTACTATGATCTGACAATGGTCAAATACTCAATACAAGAGTAACAACAGATAGTGTATGAGTATCTGCAATCTACTTTGAAAAAACTACGATTGAAGTACAAAGTGAACAAGTAACAAGATCAACAAGTTATGAAACAGGGAAAAACCTCGCTGATCGTCTAAAAAAAGAAGGACTATGTCATGTACTGGTTGTCTCAGAAGGACTCGATATCAACGGAAGGGCTCTTATAGCTTGAATCCGTGATGTCATAGGGAAAGAAGTCACTATGTCAGGAGGACTTGCTGCCGACAATATGGTCTTTAAAAAAACATATGTAGGTCTTAACGCTACTCCTATAGAAGAAGGAAGAGTTATTTTGCTTTGATTTTATGGAGAAAACCTCAGGGTAGGACTTGGTTCTATAGGTTGATGGGAAACTTTTTGACCAAAGCGTATGATTACAAAGTCAGAAGGAAATACTGCATACGAAATTGACGGTCAACCAGCACTCGATCTCTATAAAACCTATCTAGGTGAGTTTGCAAAGGACCTCCCAGGTTCAGGACTTCTTTTTCCACTCAGTATTCAAACAGAACAGGGTATCACACTTGTAAGAACTCTCCTATCTATAGATGAAGCAACAAAAAGTGTTACGTATGCAGGTGATGTCCCACAGGGAAGTATAGCGTGGCTCATGAAAGCAAATTTTGATAAGATTATTGAAGGAGCAGGACAATCAGTAAAAAACGGAATTGATAGCATAAGAAGCGCTGATTTTGCTTTTCTTATAAGTTGTGCTGGTCGTAAAGCTATTCTCAAACAAAGAGTAGAAGAAGAAGTTGAAAATGCACGTTATGCACTAGGAGATGAAGCAATTATAGGTTGATTTTACTCATTTGGAGAGATAGGACCTCTCTGAGATATACATTCTTGTTATCTCCATAACCAGACTATGACCGTAACTCTCTTTAAAGAAATTCTCTAGTTATGAAAAGCCTTCTTGAACGCCAGATTCGTAAATACCTCACTTGACTTACTGCAGAAGAGTTTAAAAAACTTGAGTGATTTTTGCTTGCTGTAGATGAAGCGTACGAATACTCTGAAAGTGATAGAAGACTTATGGAACACTCTTTGGACATAAGTTCAAAGGAGTTGATGTGAATCAATGAGTCGCTCAGAAAAAGTGCTTCGGAAAAACAGCATGTTTTAGACACACTTTTAACTTCTGTAAATTCGCTTGAAAAAGTAAAAAACCAAAACGTACATTTTCATGAGATAAGTGTTGAAAATATCGCAGCGTATCTGAAAAAACTCGTTGAAGAAAACCTTATTAGCCAAGAAAGACTTGAGATTTTGAGTAAAGCGATTAACACCAGTAACGTTAGTGTAATCGTTTGGGAAAAGAAAATCAATGAAAATGTAAAAAGGATAAAGTATGTTTCGAAAAACATTGAAAAGATTTTTGGATACTCTCACGAAGACTTTGTAACAGGAAAGATTCAGTTTGAAGACTTTGTTCTTCCAGAGGATAAAGCACACTTCAACCATGTACATCAAACGCTTGAAGAAGAGAGAAAGATAGAGTTACTAGAGTACAGAGTTAGAGCAGCTGATGGAAAAATCATTTGGGTAAATGAACAGGCTATCTTTATGTTAAAAAATAATGGAGAAATCATAGAACATGAAGGAATTATAGTTGATATCACCGCACTCAAAGAGAAACAACAACTCATAGTTAACAATGAAAAGTACCTCTCAAATATCGTAGATAGTATCTGAGAAGGAATCTGTGTAATAGATCAAGATAGAAATATTCAACTCATAAACTTTACAGCTATCTCAATGCTAGGCTTGAGTCTTTCAAAATGGCAATGAAGAAGATACGATGACTTGTTGAATTTTTATCAAATATCAACCATGAATCGTTATAAAGATTTTGTCAAAGAGAGCTTTGAAGGAGAATCAAAAGTGGATATCATCTTTGATGATATTGCCATAAAAACTCCAAATAACTTTATCCCTGTATCAGTAGTTGTTTCTAACTTTAACATAGAAGGTACTGATAAAGAGGGGTGTATCGTTGTATTTCGTGATAAAATAAAAGAAAAGGAAGTAGAAGATATGAAAAATGAGTTTATCTCTATTGCCTCTCATGAACTGAGAACTCCTATGACGGTTATCAACGGATTTAGTGAGATGCTCCTCGAAGAAAAACTCTGAACGCTCAATGAAAACCAAAAACGTTATCTTTCTCGTATTCAAACAAATACCGTGCAACTTATCAGTATGGTAAACGATATGCTTACACTTTCGAAGCTTGAGTCTTCAAAGATGGATATACAACTTTGAGACTTTGATATAGCTGAAGTGATAGGGGAAGTAGTAACTGAAGTTGGAGTTATCGCAAAACAAAAAAACATCACTTTGAGCATCGAAGCAAATAGTGCGATCGTTTTCTCAGATAAGTCAAAAGTATGACAAGTACTAGTAAATCTCTTAGCAAATGCGTGTAAATTTACTCCAAAAGATGGTTCTGTAAAAGTGGTACAAACTTTTACTTCTACAGAGTGTACTATAAGTATACAAGATACAGGTATAGGGATAAAAGAAAGTGATATACCAAAGCTTTTCAGCAAGTTTTATCAGGCACAACAACATCTCCAGTCACGCCAACAGGGAACAGGACTAGGACTGAGTATTTGTAAGCTCATACTCTCACATCTTCAAGGGAAGATATGGGTAAAGAGTGAAGTAGGAAAGGGAAGTGAATTTTCTTTTTCTATACCGTTGAAGTATGTAGAAGAAAAACAAGAGATTAAATAATATTTTTCAGTTTCATAAACTCTATCACTTTATCGGCAACTTGCTTTCCAGTAAAGTCTGACTTTTTCAAGTATAGATCAGCTCAAAGTTCATACGCTTTTTTTACATCTCTGTCTTGAGAGAGGTTGCTACATACTATGATAGGTCCAGAAAATGAAGATTGATTTTTTATACATCCAGTACTTCAAAACCATTCATTTGTGGCATCATTATATCGAGCAGTACTATGTCGCGATTTTTCTCTACGACTTCTGCAAGCCCCATAAGACCATCAAGTTTTTGTTGTACCTCAAAACCTGCCTCTTCTAGATAAACTCTATAAATCTCCTGTAGGTCTTCATTGTCTTCTATGATAAGAATTCTCTTTTTATTAGCCATAAAGAAAAGTTTAATATACTATACTCACATTCTAGCATATTCACCGTAAAAAATCAATATAATCTTAGTTATTTACTCAAAAAATAATACATACAAAAACTACCCC